>RZYP01000150.1 GCA_009930275.1 Negativicutes bacterium | reverse complement strand
ATAGTAACAGGCATAATTTCCCAAAACAGCTCACAAGCCTTAAAACGCATCAGCACCCGCATTATTGCCTATTATGTTATATCAACTGTCTTGGCCTGTATTGTCGGCTTAATTATAGCCAACTTGCTCCAACCCGGTCATTTTGCTAATTTTACGGGTATGGCGTCCCAAAAGATTACGGGTACTGCCAACATTACTCTGGCAAGCTTTATCAAGGGCTTATTCTCAACGAACATGGTTAAGACATTTGCTGATGGTAATATCATCCAAACCCTTATCATTGCTATTTTCATTGGTATTGCCATATTAAAGATGAAAAATGAAGAACATAAACAAACCATGATAAAGTTCTTCCATGGTGCCAGCGACATGGTCTTCTCCCTCATCGGCATTGTCATGGCTGCATCACCTATCGGCGTATTTTTCTTGATGGCCAACTGTTTTGGCAAATATGGCGCCAGCATTTTCACTAGCATGGCGGTTTTATTAGGAACTTATTATCTCGCCTGCCTGGCACATGTGATTTTTGTATATGGCTCTTTCCTATTAGTTTTCGCCAAAATTAGTCCTTTCAAATTTATTAAAGACAGTGCCGAGCTTTGGATATATACTATTTCAACCTGCAGCTCCATTGCCTCTATTCCCGTTAATATCAAGGTCGCTAAGGAAAAATATAATGTACCTGATAGAATTTCTGGTTTTACTATTCCCCTGGGTTCTCAAATGAATTCTGACGGTTCTGTTTTACTATATGCTTGCGTTATTACCTTTATCAGCCAAATGATTGGGCAGGATATGACCTTGGCACAATTGATCAATATAATTTTCGTTTCCACTATTATGTCCATGGGTGGCGGCGGTATACCCGGCAGCGGCATTGTTAAGCTTATGGTGGTTGTTCAAGCCGTTGGTCTGCCCATCGAAATTGTTGGCGTAATCGCTGCCTTTTACCACTTATTTGATATGGGTACAACAACAAACAACTGCTTAGGTGATTTAACTGGTACTATTATAGTATCAAGAGGTGAAGAAAACTATGCAGCACCAAACTTAGAGTAGGTTACAAACAAGGACGGCCCTCTTATAAAAATGAGGTCCGTCCTTGTTTCCATACATCCTTCGTTTTCACTTCATGTCACTTAACTATTTTCAGCATCTATAAACCAAAGGTTTCTCCATTTCACTACGTCTGGGGGGATGACATGGGGTATGATATCATCCTGAATATCGTGTTTGTTCAAAAGCATATTAGGGGAGTTATTCGCATATCCTTTTTTTTGAATAAAGAGATACGCTTTGTAGCAAGTAGTTATTTTAAAATACTTTTTGCACTAAAAACATGTAAAAGACAGTCCCTGCTCCAATGCTTAAGAGCGCATTGCTTTTCCAATAATGCAAAATGCCAATACAAATTATTGCTATGGCCTCAGGGAGACCAAACGGTGCCGCTTGCAAATTGACACCTTTGAGGCAATAAACAACCAATAAGCCGATTGCGGCATAGGGCAGTACCTCGCCCAAATAATTGATGTAAGGGTGATTGCCTTTGTCTCCGGGGAACAAGATAAAGGGCAAAAACCTTGTGATGACCGTGCCAAGCACTACCATGGCAATAATTATCAAAGTTTGAACAGGGGTTAAAGTCATGATACTTCCTCCACTACCAGCTTTTCCCGCAACGCACTCAAGGCAGCCATAATGGCAACCATCGAAGGAATAATGAAATTATTGGGTCCAAAAAGCAGCAAACAGAAAACGGAACAACCAACCCCGATCAAAGCAGGTTTTCTGTTCTTCTGCTCTTTCCACTGACCGATGAATATTACAACAAATAGCGCCGTTAAGACAAAATCAAGTCCCTTGGTATCAAATGAAACCATCGAACCCAACAGCCCGCCGATGGCTGATCCGAGTATCCAATAACTGTGATTGAGCAGCGTAATAAAGAACAAAAACCAGTTACGATTGACTCCTTCGGGAGGATTCGTTGTACACACAATGGAGAAAGTTTCATCGCACAACCCAAATATCAGGTATGGTTTAAATTTTCCCGTTCCTTTATACTTTTCAAGCAGGGAAATGCCATAAAACAAGTGGCGTGCATTCACCATCAAGGTCAACAGCAACGCATAAACCGGATCAAAAACTGTTGTGAGCAGACTGATGGCAACATATTGCGCCGAACCGGCAAAGGCCAAAGCGCTCATCAAAACTGTCCAGCCGACGCCGTAGCCTTTACTGTTCATCAAGATTCCGTAAGCGGCACCTAAGAAAATAAAGCCGGTAAATACGGGGATTGTATGAGGAAAGGCAGCTCTTAACGCCTTTATCTTTTCTTCCAAAACAAAAACCTCCCTAATCTTCATCAATGGGAACGTAGATAGTCCTTTTCTCTGTCCCCATGACCATACTTGTTTCAACTGAGCTGACAGCGGGATTCTGCATCAAGGAATCAATGATAAAATCCCGATAAGCCGGCATATCCTTGGCCACAATCTTCAGCAGGTAGTCGTGGGTTCCTGTCAGGGTATAACATTCCTGAACCTGCGGCAGTTTGCTTATATCCTCCAAAAATGCATGAATCGTTTCTCTGTTAAGCGGAGTCAGGTTAACGAGCACAAAAGCCAGGGTTTCCATACCTAATTTCTTTTCATCTACAATAGTAGCAAACTGCTTGATGACACCGGACTCTATCAGGTTTCGTGTTCGGGCAAGACATGCCGATGCCGAAAGTCCGATTTTTTTAGACAAATCAAGATTGGAAATTGATGCGTCCTTTTGTAATTCTCTTAGAATTGCTTTATCATAAGCATCCAATGCAACCGACATTTTTTATCATTCCCATCATTTAGAATTAAATTTATAGTACGTCAAATTTAACGCATTTAATTCTGTTTGTCAAGCTTGTATCGCATTAAAATTAGCAAAGTAACTTGTTTTTTAAATATTATTCATCACTATTTCATCTTATATTCCCTTTTGGAAAAAGCATATATATTTTTTGCATATTTTTATTGACAACATTCGAAAATCTTGCTATATTTTAATTCATAAATAAATATTTTATGGCAATGAAGCCATCGCAGCTAGCTGCGATGGCTTTCTTTGTCCAAAAAGACAAAGGTGTCTTGAGTAAATCGTCTCAAGGCACCTTTGTCTTTTCTTTCGAAGTTAGAAACCAAAGTATTTTAAGGAGGATTACAAAATGAAAAAAGTGTTGCGTGTTCTTAGCCTATGTTTCATGACCCTACTGACATTCCTGCCTACTGCTTTTGCAGAGGATCCAGCAGCGGCAGCTGCCGCTAAAATTGATACAGGCGACACCAGCTTTGTTTTGATGAGTGCTGCGCTTGTAATGCTTATGACACCCGGTCTCGCTTTATTCTACGGTGGCATGGTCAGAACCAAAAATGTTTTGAATACACTCATGCAAAGTTTTTTTATCGTGGGATTAATCTCCGTGCAATGGGTACTGTGGGGCTATACGCTGGCCTTCGGCCCCGACATTAACCACTTAGTCGGCGACCTGAGCTGGCTTGGTCTTAATGGCGTAGGCATGGCTCCAAACACGGATTATGCGCCAACTATACCTCATATGGCCTTTATGGTCTTCCAATGTATGTTTGCCGTTATCACTCCTGCCTTGATTACCGGTGCTTTCGCGGAAAGAATGAAATTCCCCGCATTCGTCGTGTTCACTCTCGCTTGGGCTACCTTCGTTTATGACCCTGTAGCACACTGGGTCTGGGGCAATGGTGGCTGGCTCCGCGAAATGGGCGTCCTGGACTTTGCCGGCGGTACAGTTGTCCACATCATTTCAGGTGTTTCCGGTTTAGTCATAGCCATGATGATTGGCGGCAGAAAAGATTATGGCAAAAAAGCCATTATTCCGCACAACTTACCCATGGTCTTAATCGGCGCTTCCCTTCTCTGGTTCGGCTGGTTTGGCTTCAATGCCGGCAGCGCCCTCGGAGCCAACGGTTTAGCAGCCACTGCCTTTGTCACAACCAATACCTCGGCAGCTGCAGCAACCCTTTCTTGGGTACTTGTTGAATGGATGTATCATGGCAAACCAACCATTTTGGGGGCAGTCAGCGGTTGTATTGCCGGTCTGGTCGCTATTACACCGGGCGCAGGCTTCGTCAGCCCGCTTTCCTCGGTAATCATCGGTTTAGCCTCCGGCGTTGTTTGCTTCTTCTCCGTCAGTGTCATCAAAGCTAAACTCGGTTATGATGATGCCTTGGATGCTTTCGGCGTACATGGTGTCGGCGGCACCTTCGGCGCGATCGTTACAGGGCTCTTTGCTTCGAAAGAGGTTAACCCAGCCGGTGCTGATGGTCTCTTCTTCGGTAACCCCGACCAACTTGTAACACAATTAATCGGCGTCGTCGTAAGCTGGGTTGTAGCGATTGTCATGACTTACGTCCTGATCAAGGTAATCGGTGCGTTCATGCCTATACGTTCTGAGGAAGAGGATGAAATTACCGGTCTTGATATTTCTGAACATGGCGAAAAAGCTTATGCTTATCAGGACCTTGTTACCGAATTCTCGGGCGGCCCGGCATTTATGAGTGCGCCTTTTGTCTCAGAAAAAGCTTCTTTCCAAGTTGCAATTGAGGGGGATAAAAAATGAAACCACTAACTAAAATTGAGATAATTACCCGCCCGGAAAAATTGGAAGAA
>RZYP01000149.1 GCA_009930275.1 Negativicutes bacterium | reverse complement strand
TGTCCCTGCAATCGTTATCGCACTGCTCTGTGTTGATATTGCCGTCTTGTCATCATTAATGTCAAGCGTCTGAGTTACTGAAACAGCCGTTCCAAGTGTCCCAACTCTCCAGTTATTATTATAGAAACCAGCTCTTACTTTCCAAACTACATCTCGTGATACAGGTGATGTGCTATCCGCATGTCGTGCTTCTATCCTGAATCTTATTGTTGTTGTGCCTGAAGGTAATTCATCAGAATTAATTATCGCCCTAATCATCTGATCTTCTGTTGCGCTGAATATCTGAGCTGGGGTAACGTCTTCGAGGTAATAAGCAGAACTATTCAACTCCGGTAACATAGCATAAGCAGGTAGCCAACCTTTCCCGTTAGTAAAACCATATCCTCCCGTTTCTCCTCGCAATACCGCTGTCTTATCAAACCACGCTGCTCCATCCCATTGCTGAAACCCAGTTCCTACCGATATGAATGTATTAACAACCTTCTCTTCCGGCTTCGTTGTAAAATAGCTATCTCTTGTAGCTGCATCTGCAAATATGTGATTGTCATTAACACTGATAATCGCTTGTAATCCTGCAATCCCTGAATTTATTCCAACTATCATTTTAATATCGCTTTAATTGAAGAAATAACACCATTTGTACCGTTTCCCGATCCGTAAACTTTAATGTACGTCGCATGAACATTTGCAAATGAAGCAATAAACGCTTTATCCGTTGAGATAACCGGAAATGTAATTTCAATCTCTGACGAATAATGATCTCTCACGCTGTCAAAGTGTTCACCATCAATAGATTGTAACAATTTTATCCGCCCACCCGCAACAGTTATTGCCGTAGAAAACAGGAATTCAATTACCACAATACCATTATTGTTGTGTGAACTAATATTGATTGTATCACTCTCCTTACCTGATAAAGTTCCGATATCACCGATCGTATTTAATCCTATATTTTCAATTTTTGACATATTTTTTTTCTTTATTAAAAAGGGCGGCTGCAGACACAGCCACACCCGCCCTAAAACAAATTTACAAATCAAACATCTCAACCAGCAGCCTCATAAACAGATATGCACCCTACCGGATTGGCTCTCCTATATTTACCACCAGCATAAAACGCCCCAGACATCACAGCCCCGTAGTATTCAGGGCTATTGTCCTGCATAAATAAATTCACTTCTGAAACTGCGAACCCAACGAAATTCTTATGTAATGCGAAACCTACATTACAATCAGTTGCTGCCCCTGCCGCACCAACAGCTCTTAACGCTGCATTTCCAAGCGTCGCAACGCAAACTTCGGGTTGCATCAATACTTTAAATCCGTGAACGAACGGAATTATTCCACTCTGAAACGCAACCGTAGCCGTATCAATATAACTTGCTTCAGCCATCTCTGCAACCAAACCAGCATACATCTCTGGATCAAGTATAAGATACCGCTCGCCGTCACGTGGAACTTTCTGTAAATCCAGCATACGGGCGATCGCAGCAACGTCTGACAATGTCAGATTCTTTACAAGATCGCCATGTCTGTTTGTGTATGTCTTAGTCCCCGTCGTTGCGTATTCATAACCTGTTGCCGTCGACCAATATCCATCCAAAATCACTCTGATTGCATACTGTCCCAGCAACCCAGTAACGTCATTGAATATCGATTGACGCAGATTCGTATTCGTGACAAATTCAGTCCACGTCGGGATGCGGAGCGGATTTATCTCTATCTGTGTTAAATTGTAAGTCGTTGCAGCATCACTTCTCGTTGTTACCGTGCGTGGATATGTGTGCCCAGTTGCTGTAATATTAGAGTAACTCAATGCTCCTGCCGTCGGAATATTTACCGTCTTTGCTCCAGGTGTAACAGAATCCTGCTTTGCGAATAATTTAATAGGGTCAAATGCCTGATATAAATTATCCTCAAATTCTCTTTCAAATATTGTTATTTCGTTTGCCATTTTTTAATTGATTTTATTGTTATTAAATTCCTCTTTTCTTTCTTTTTTCATTGATAAGCGCTTGATATCTCGCAGGATTTTCATTGTACATCTTCACTAACGCAGCAGCATCATTCTTAACATACCAATCATAATCCTTTTTAATATCTCCGTCCTTGTCAATGTAAGTCTCCGGATCAATAGCTTTAGCAACCTTTATTGATCCAAGTACTTTCATTGTGCCTTCAAAATCCTTCATCAACATGTCCGTTACCGATGCTTTATTTTCATCAGTAACCTTCCCTTCTACTTCAAGTGATTTAATTGCATCTTGAATCCTTTGCGCTTCATAGTTATTAATAAGCTGATCCTTCGTTGCAAGCTGTTCCTTAAGCTCAGTAATAACCTTTTGCATTTCGTTGACCTGATTAGTCAAATCTTCAATTTTCTTGTTATTTTCTTCCATTTCTATTTTGTTTTTAACGTTAATTATTCTATGTACAAACCCTTTTTCTTTAGCCTCAACAGCATCTAACCATCGCTCCTCTTTCATCAATGACCTAATTTCAGATTTATTCATCCCCGTTGCCTTGTGATAGATATTCACTACATCTCTATCAAATCGCTCTAATGCGTCTGCATTTTTCTTATGTTCTTCACTATCTCCAACCGTCGCTGTCCAATTATTATGTATCAGAAATTTACTATTCTCAGTAATAGTTCGTTCATCTGCTGCCATCGCTATCAATGTACCTGCACTTGCCGTTGCTCCGACAATATTCACCATAACCGGAATATTAATTCCCTTCAGATAGTCATACATCGCAAATGCCTCAAACGTATCACCACCCATAGACCGAAGATCGATAACAATCTGTTCTGTGTCTTCATTAACAAGTGAACGAACAGAATCAAGCGTAATCCCATCATCGAACCACCCTTGTCCAACAGCACCATCGAGTGTTATTCTAACCGCCCCTTTATCGTTAAATACCTTCGTCATATTCTGTAAGTCATATTAATTGTTTCTGTATCGTAATAACATGAGTTTGTCAATGATTCAATAATTGCTTCATCATCGTATTCTTGCGACAAATAATAATTTGCGGCTTGAATAAATTCATTCTTTATTAAGATATCATCATCAACACTTGTGCGCTGCCCCTGCTCCGCATTCAATTGAAACACCCCTCTTTCTTCGAACCTTATCTTCAACTTATTAAAGAAATCATAACAAACGTAATAGGCTAAAGCCTTCTTAACATTATCAGATATTACACCAGTAAGATCAATATCAGCTAATCGTCTTATCTGAGTAACCTCAATATCTGCATCCGTCAACACACCTTCATAAAGTGCTGAACCAAACACAATTGTAAATATTTCTGATTCTGTTAATATCGCTGCCATTTTTTAAATCGGATTCTTAATTATGTATTGAGTAATAACACCAGATGTAATCGTACCTAATACTTGTCCTGATTTAACCGGAATTGCCGCAGATGGTATCTGACCAGTCAACGTAACAACAAATTTATCACCATCTTCCTCATCGGGTGCAAATCCAGAATCAAAATTCCCTGATTCCATATAAAGCCCTTTCACAACGCCGGAAGTACCAGCTGCATCGGGATAAACCCCCATCACCCACATCATGTCGTTATTGTCAACAATAACAGCTACTATACCACACGCAGATTGCTCTGCCAAACTTGTGATAAATTGTTGTAATGAAGTGCTCGATTTACTGAAATGAGCTTCAATCTTCTGATTCACATAGAATAAACCACCCTTAGTCGCAACCGCTTCTTCAATACGCTTCAGCCCATCAATATCAAATTCTGCAACGTACGCTTCATCTGTCGCCCCATCGAGTGATAGTATCGTAAGCCCATCGGTAGTAATAGTTACTGTTCCTACTTTGTCCGCAGCCATCAAAATTAATTTTTGATTGCCTGGTGAATGTTTCGCACATGTCTTAATATACTTCGTTAGTCCCATTTCATTTATGTAATTATCGTTGTTGTTATCTCTCCTGATGTCGCTGCTTGAATTGCGCCACTAATCGGTAATGAATAATTCTTAATAACACGTTCAAGCGTTACTGTGTACATATCCATATCATCTTCGTTAATAGCCATACCTGAATCGAAATTACTACTGCTCAGATACAACCCTTGCACTTCTCCCTCTGTTGCACTCTTAAGCTCTGTTCCCATCAACCATGAATTACTATTACTATCAATAACTATTGCCCCAAGCCCGCAAGGTGATTGATCTGCAACGCCTTTAATGAAATTGTACATCGATAAACTTGCTTTACTAAACTTAGCTTCAATCTTTTGATTCACATAAAACAAACCACCCTTTGTTGTAACACCCTCTTCAGTTCTCTTTAATCCATCTGTGTCAAACTCTGCATAATACGCCTTTTCTGTTCCAGTCAAAACAAGGTCTGTTACAACACTTGCTGCAACAGTAAGCGTTTGAACTTTGTCTGCCGGGAATAAAATCAGTGATTGATTGCCGGGGGTATGTTTTGAACAAGTTCTGAGATATGCTCCAAGTGCCATTTTTATTCGTTTTTATTGTCTTTGCAATAATAACGTTAATCTCAGCTGCCTGTACCCTCACATTTCATTTAGAGTGAAGGAAATTTCACTAAAATTTAATTTCGTAAAAATTGTAAATCGTAAGTCGTTGATTATTAGTAATATTTACAAATTTACGGATTTACAGTCATTTTTAAAAACTTTGTGTATTATATATTATATATATATA
>RZYP01000001.1 GCA_009930275.1 Negativicutes bacterium | reverse complement strand
GGCGTCTTAAAGACGTCTGCTTTGCTATACCCTTTATGAACCATCCGGTTTTTCCATTCATCCTCATTTGGAACTTGACTTTTAATAGTTAGTCTTTATCTAAACACTAGTAATAAAACAAAGGCCGTCAAATATCCCAAAAGACAGCAACCAGGCAAAGTTAACAACCATGTTAGCACTAAATCCTGCACTATCCCCCATTTCACATATGATACCCTTCTTGCCACACCAACACCTAACATAGCGGTAGTTTTCGTGTGTACAGTACTTACGGGAAGTCCAAACGACGAGGCAATAAACAGACAAGCTGACGCAGCCGTATCAGCAGCAAAACCTTGATATGGTTCAAACTTCACCATGTCCATACCTATTTTCTTGATAATTTTCTGGCCGCCAATTACCGTGCCGGCAGCCATAAGGCTGGAACATAAAAGCATAACCCATAAAGGAATATTAAACTCCGGTATGGATTGGCCGCCATTAACGAGAAATATACCAAGAAGCATTACTGCCATGAATTTTTGTCCGTCTTGGGCTCCATGCATAAAGGATAAAGAAGCCGCAGCAGAAATTTGTGCATTGACAAGAAGTGAAGTTGCCTTACGTCTTTCAATATTTCGGAACAAATGCACCGTAATACGTTCGATGATATAGCCGGCAGAAAAACCAGCCCAAATTGAAAAGAACAAACCATAAATTACCTTGACCCATTCACTGAAATTAATGCCGTCAAAGCCATGCTGCAAGGCAATTGCGGCCCCGGACATGCTGGCAATAAGGGCATGCCCCTCACTCGTCGGCAAACCCAGTTTCCACGCTGCAACACACCAGGTAACAGTTGCAATCATAGCGGCGCAAAGAGCGATCAAGGATGAATGTTCTTTGCCACCGAAATCGGCCATCTTAAAAACTGTCTGAGCCACCCTGGAATTCAGATAGGTCATTACGAATACTCCCAGAAAATTAAAGGTTGCCGCCAAGATAATTGCCTTACCTAGTGAAAGAGACCGTGTTGAAACACAGGTAACAATGGCATTAGGTGCGACTGTTAGACCATTTACGACAATAACTCCCAAGGTGATGATTACTATTAACAAAAAAGTGTAATTTGAGCTAATTTTGTAGATAAAATCAGCAAATGAAATAGCCATCACACAATATTCCTTTCAATTTAGGACGTCTTATTCACTTTTATACTTTTATTATAACACGGAGACAGCAGTGAGTACTGAGTAAAAAGATCCACCTTTCTACCTCGTAAATGGTATGAAGGTGGATTTAAAAACAAAGTAATCTCATCATCTTATATGTTCTTATACAAATCTGCTATTTTATATTTTAGCGTACGATACAAAGACATTATTACATCTCTATTCATGTAATACCAAACACTTAGCAAAAAAATAAGAGAGCCCAAGTGGATTGATAAAGACGGATAAAAATAAGGCAGGAAAGCAATCATGCTTGTAAAACAGATTAATCTTAGAACGTTTCTATTTAATCTTATTTGCATGTACCTGGAAACAATCCTGAATCTATAAATAACAATCACCAAAAATCCCACGAACAGCGCTACGTTGATGGCATGGATTGAAATAACCGGTGTCAGTATAACCAAGAGAATCATATTTACGATTGCACCTGCAAGCGTTGTTGAAAAGAAATATTTATTTCTTTTAATTACCGCAAACAGATTGCCAAACACACCTGTTACAGAACCAATAAACGCGGTCAACATTGCTACTGGAACCAAGACCAGTGCCGAACGATAAGCAACGCCTATCAACAGATCAAAAGTTAAGCTAACCAGAACAATAGAAATTGGTATGGATAGACCCATAAACTTTAAATAAGTATTAACGGACAAGGTATATATTTCGTCTTTATTTTCACTGTTAGCATGGAGAAATGAATATTCCTGCCAAGCCAGTTGATATATGGATGCTATAATACCTATAATTGCCGCGAATTTGGATGCTACAGCATAATAGGCAATTTGTTCGCTGCCGATTTTTTCCAATAGGTAGTTTTTATCAAAAGTATCAAGAAATGTGTAAGCAATAGTATTAAGCAAAAAAGGCAAACAAAAAACGAAAATTTCTTTACATAAATTGTAATCAACAGCAGCATTTTTAAGCAGTTTAAAGAGTTGCAACTTATATATGAGTATTGCTATTGCGGTTAAATTACCGGCCACTAAGGCACCTAAGATGAATTCAACTCCTTTACCCAAGAAAATAACAAAATATATGCTCAGCAAGCAATATATAAGGGTTGTTATAACTCCACTCCACACATATAACCTATTTTTTTCAAAGCCACGTGCCACACCTTGTAGAATCTGTAAGAAGGCATAAGAAATTACGTATAAAATAATCTGCACTGGATAACGTATTTCAATAATATAACTTGCCAACATCAGGAGACCAAACAAAAACCCCAGCAGCGGAATGGTCAGATACAGGACGGATTTTACAACAATGTTCTTATCTTTTATATCGTCATAATCAAACATGTAGCGTAAAACGCCATTCCAAATTTCCAAAAACGCCACGCAGACCAAAAGCTGCATATTGCTGACCAAAACATCATAATAGCCATAATCACTAGGGACTAGATAATAAGTGTAAATAGGAATAAGGAAAAAAACTAAAATTTTTGAAAAAAAGATGCCGGCAGAATAAATCAAAAGATTTTTAAGCATGCTGTTTTCTCCTATTTTTCCCTTATCAGTAATTATTTCAAGTTTCTGACCAGTAAGCGATATTATCATGCTTTTTTGACTGTTTACCCAGTGGCGGCAGTGTCATATAGTCTCCGTATAAAGCTCGCAGATACTCATCATAGCCAACCGGAATACTTAAAATAAGTTCCTCGAACTTTTTGCTTTGAAAACAAGCAAAGCATTCCCTTTTCACACAATTTTTCATGCCATTGAACAGGATAGTCGCAACATAAGGCGATTGGTCGAATTTATACTTTTCGGCTATTTTGTTTGTTTGCTTCAAAGGCCAATATTTCATTCTGTCATTCATGGCAAGCCTGCCTATAAAAGCCGCTATTTGCTTGAAGATATTGGCACTCTTCCTCCATTTATATATCGAAACCTTATTAAACCAATAAAACAATGTTAAAACGTGTACAATCTTGCATAGCAATTTTCCTTTGTAGGACAAGTCAGGTACGCCGTCCTTAGGAAAGACATCAAGATATACCCTGATTTCATTTTGAAAATTTCCGGGAAATTCTATTAATTTGGTTCTTTTGTCCAGTATTTTCAAATAGGAATAAATGCTATCTTCCGGCCGCAGAAGAATATTGTTACCATAGCCATTACTTGCTAATTCAATAAACTTATTATAGTCATCCCTTGGCATACCCACATCGATATCGTCATCCCAGGGAATAAACCCTTCATGTCTGACAGCGCCCAAAAGTGTCCCGTGGTCCAAAAAATATCTAAGTTTATTCTTCATGCAGAAATCATGAAAGCCTGCCAACATCTGCATTTGTACTATTCTAATTTCCTCAAAACTCATTTCTTTCATTGTGCTCTCCCCCAAGTAAATAATCATGACAAATCTGCCTTGAGTTTAAAGAAAATAATAAAAAACTTATTTAAATAATTACTTAATTCATCTATAATTTCTTCAAAATTTTTGCAGGTATTCCAGTAATAATAACATTATTGCTGTATGATTTGTTTACTAAAGAACATGCTCCAACCATGCATCCTTTTCCGATTTCAATATCGCCAACAAATGTTGAACTGGCACCTATCCAGATACCATCATTTATGATGATTTGAAAGCTAAGACCATCTCCTGCTCTTCTTTCTTGACTCCCCAGTTTATGCGAACCAGTTAGAAACGTGACATCAGGACCAATGTCACAATTGCAGCCAATAATGACAGAGCCATTGCCATGAACTGTAAAACCTGTACCAATCCATGTATTCTCGCCAACCTTTAAATCACCTGTAATTCTCACCGGTCCAACGATTTTGGTGCCACTACCAATTTTCATGCCAACCCAGTTTAGTAAATTTCTTTTAATGCCCCAAAAGAGTGGCATTGTACCTTGAAATACATTGTTTACAAAGAAACAGGCAATACGCCTTTTCAATGCTTTTGTAATACGCCTTGCAAATCCCTTCGTCGTCATTGAGATACCCTCCATAAAAACACCCCTACACAATTTCTCTATCAAGAAAAAATTTATAATGGCTGCTCATTGTTACACTAATTTGACATGCCCAATCTCTTCAATGAAATTCGGAAATTTTTTTGAAAATCTGTAAATACCGGTCAGCCATATTTTCTATGGTATATTCTTGTATCTTCTCCAGGCTTTTTCCAGACATTTTTTTGCGCAACAAATCATCTGTCAAAATTGTTTTACATCTTTCTGCTAAAGTCTCAGAATCCTCCACCGGCACAATATAACCATTTTCGCCATTTTTTATCAGCTCTAAACCTGCTATGCAACGAGTTGTTGTAATAACGGGCAGTCCGTACCCCATAGCCTCGTTTATAACTAAGCCCCAAATATCTTCTCTCGTGGGCAGAACGAATAAATCTGCGGCTTTGTAATATTTGGCAAGTTCATTCTTTGCCTTAAATTCAACGAAATGGACATTGGGAAGATTTAACTTCTTTTTCATATTCGCATATTCTCCGGTAACTTTGCCGCCAACTATATATACGCCAGTATCTTTATCCAGTTGTGTACTTGCCTTTAGCAAAATATCATAGCCTTTCACATAAGCAAATCTGCCAACGGACATTATAATTTTGTTTTCCGAAATATTTAATTCTTGGCGAAAGGCCTGCTTTTCTTTAAAATCTATAGGTTTCTGTAATATGTCTTCTTTTTTGAGTGATGTAAAAGGATAGCTGTAAATATTCCCAGGTTTGGCGCCGTAATAACATAAATATTCGGTGGTTTTAGGGCCGGTACTTGTCCACCAGTTTGCGCTGCTGATAAGACACTTCTTCAAATAGTGTCTTAATGATTTGCCTTCCTTAATAAATCCGCCGTCAAAATCCAAAATAAAAGGAATCTTTTTGAACTTTAAATAAATTATGCTAAGTATGCCGGAAGGTGTGCAATATCCCCCAATAACAAAAATATCATAGCGTTTAGGGTCAAAATGATTCAAAATTTGCGGGCAGAGCGCGCTATCATTACCTACTTTGTAGCCTTGTAAAAATATCTCTTTAAAATTCACAGACTTTGACAAAAGCCATTCTCGATTGCGATTGTTGGCGTCGCTGCGTTCATAAAGAACAGTCAAGTCACAGGCTTTGCCTAGTTCGTTGAAAAAATCAACCCGATATGGACTTGGTATATTTGTGGTAAATAAAACTCTCATTTTTTTCACCTTTGTAACATTTTTTTGGAAAAAACAAGAAATTTCCCTAACAAAGAATTACCAACGAAATAACTGTATACCTTCGTCCTGGTCCCGCCAAAAGATATCTTGAATTTGTCGATCCCGTTAGGTGATTCAAAACTTGCTACATTACCCCAATCATAATAACTAAGTCCTTGTGATTTTAGATATAACATGTCGTTATAATGCAGCAATTTATTAGCTCTTCCTGCCAAACTTCTGTCGATTTCGCCATTTCGATAGTCAGAAGCCGAATACACTAATAATGCATCATTCTCGTCAAAAACATACAGGTGGAAGACTTTGCCATGCGAAAATGCTGCTTTGGATAAAAGCACACATTCATTATCTATATATGATCTTATTTTTTCCTCATCATATACTTTCTTCAATGATTGCTTATTACATATGTCACAATAATTCATAAATGTATTTTTGAAATCTTCGACAATGCCAAAAATCTTTGCCAAATCTTTATATGTATAGAAAAACATTGTTATTTCATCAGTTAGGCTTCTTTTAATTTCATAACGAACTGTTTGGGAAAATTGTTGCATTATTTTATCATCTGTCAGACGCAAATCAGTAATAAGGGTAGAATCAACATCTTCAATTCCGTTCTTAAATACATTGACTTCTTCTTTGAAGCGCATATATCTGGTTACATCTGTTCTGGAATTATTGATATCCTTCACAGCTGGGAACATAATTCTTTCAAAAGAATAAAAATGGCTTTTGTCGGGTATTCTTATCATTAGCTAGTCACCCCCTTGTAAGCTTTTTTATTCTTTCACGTTTGCTTTTGTACTTCAAATCGATAATTCCTGACAATTGGAATTTAATTAAACTCAAATCCCAATCGTCATTGATATTTGTGCGCTGCATTTGATAAGTATCCGTACTCTGCAGCACTGGCTCCGAATTCGTCATTAATGCGAACTTATAACCGCAATTTTTTATCAGCCCAACTGCGTTCTTGGTATAAGTATTCTCTTCGCCACCTACCCAGCAGAAAAAATCTATAGGATTATCCAGTATTCTTTCCAAAGCTGTTTTTGCCTGTACTATTTCTCTATGCATAGTTTCATTACTGTCTTTTATAGCCATCCTGTGGTGAGTGTACGTGTGGCAGCCTACTATATGATTGTTCTTAATCATTTCTTTTAATTGGTCTCTATTCATATAATCATTTTGACCAACTAAGCCTGTCGATACAAAGTAGTAACCTGTGAATCCATACTTTTGCAAAAGCGGGTACGCATTTAAGTAGTTGTCAGCAAAACCGTCATCAAAGGTTATCATTATGCCCGGTTTATCCTTGAAGGAGTATGTTTTTTGGAGAAAGCGCACCAGCTTTTGGTAATCACAGTTCTCAAAATGATTAGTATACCATTGCAGATGTTTTTCGAAATTGCTCGTATTTTCGTTAAAGATATGATGATAATTAATTATCCGCACATAGTTATTATTCAAGATTCTATTTAATAAAGACAAAAGAATATCGTTCATGCCAGCAGCGTCAAAAACTTGCGCTATTCTCTTTTTGATAGCTAAACCTGTCATTGCCACAGTTTCAACACGCTCCCTCTTTTACGGAAAACTGTTTGCCAAAACATGAGCATCTTCTTTGCTTTAAATATCATTAATGACTAGGTATTAATATTTTGCCTGTGACAATAATTTTAATGTTCTAATAACACCACTTTTTCCTGGTACTTATTTTTCAAGGCAAGTAAGCCCACAAGACTAAATACAATCGTAATGGGAGTAAATCCGTGCGCAAATATATTCATGCTTAAGACGAAAAATAGGTAAACATTGTTAGTGAAATTATCTTTTTCATAAAAACTGAAAAGCATGGCAGCATATATTGCGGTCCCTAAGATTCCAGTCGTCCAAATCATATAGGGCAGGCCGTTAAAATATTCCCCTGCTAAGATGTTGCCGTAGCCGTTACCAAGCATAAAGGATTTGGCATCGAGATCGGTTAAAAAATAATAGGATGAAAAGCGTCGCAAAAAAGCATTATTCATTGGATCATCAAAATTTGTTAATCTCCCTAAGGTGCTGCTAACTAATGTATTAACATAAGCAACATTAATATATAAGAAAGCAACGCCAACCAGCGTAAGAATAAAGGCTATAGTAAATTTGGGATTACGCATAATTCTTGAGAAATTACCTACTAAAAACAAAGCGAAAAGTAACATATACCCAAGCCCGGAGGTAGAAGCTATTACGGCAATTGGCAGTAAATAAGATAACCATCTATCCTTACTATAGGTACCAGGCGCGATAAAAATCAAGACAAGGGCGAGCAGGATATAATCAGCGAATTGTGCCGGTTCTAAGAAAAAAGCAGATGGTCTAAAAAATTCAACATTTGCGGCAGAAAAATCCTGCTGCAGTATTGCAACGCTGGCATTTGGATTCGCTGTGTAAGGCAGGAACAAGCGGGGCAATATGACTGAAAACAAATTGAATGATATTTGCTGAAGTATTAAATATATTGCGGCACAAACGCAAACTTTTTTGTAGCATTCGAGAGTGTAATCAAAATCAAATAAGTCACTGTTCAAGATAATCGGCATGATACCAAGCCATAAGGCATATTTTAAAAGTCTTAATAATATTAAGCTTTCTCCTACGTAAAGATTTTTGACAAACATAAGATTTAGTATGGTAATAACAATAACATACGCTAACAACAAAGAAACTAAAGGCATGAATGACACTTTGCCATTTTTTAAATAAATATGGAATAAGAAAGCCGGCCACAAAAACAACCCAATGAGAGTTGCCAAATCGGCACCAAAAAAACCATAAATTGTTAACACCGGTGCAAGTGCCAAAAACCATGATAATGTTTTAGCCATGATAACTACCTCACACATTTAGCATTTTCTGGTACAAGTCAATATATTCCGTGTACTTTTTATTCTTATCAAAAAGCAGAGCCTCATTACGCAAAGTTTCGTATTTGATATTTTTCATATTATTTATAATTTCAGGGACCAGTTTCCATTCGCCTTTGCCGATAATGTAGCCGCTGTCTGTAGTTATACATTCCGGGCTGCCACCGGAATTGTAGGTAATAACCGGCGTTCCACAGGCCAGCGCTTCCAAATTTGTCATACCAAGCACTTCTTCATAGGTCGGATTAAAGAACACATCTGCGGCTGTGTAAATTTGAGCCAGCTCCAGTACATTGTTTGTCCGCTCAATCCCTAATATATTCTTCGGCATTGTTTTAAGTTGCTTTCCGGTTACACCTACCATTACTATTTTAAATTTATTGTTATCTATATATTTTGCTAAATCAATAAAATCGTCTAATCCTTTTTTCAAGGCCCAAATATTGGCTACACCTAAAATGATGATTTTTCCATGCAACTCATAACGCTGACGGAAATCATTTGCTATATGTCTAAATATCTCCAGATCTATGCCATTATTAATTACTTGAAGGGGATAACTGCTTAAGAACGATTTATCAACAATTTTTGACAGCCATTTTGATGGCGTAACGATAACCATCTTACGAACAGAAGTAAAAAGCTCCTTTTTTTTCTCATAGTTTCTCTCTGAGTTATCGAAAACAAGAGATGCCGGATAGACATCTTTCTGCTGACAATCATAACAACCTTTTTTCCATTTATTACAGCCAATATAATCAAAGTGGGCACAGTGTCCTGTAAGCGCCCAACAATCGTGCAGTGTCCAAACTATAGATTTATTTGCTTCCTGCAAATAATTAAACAGTAAATCAACATTGACATAATACCCGTGAAGATTGTGCATATGTATGAGATCAGGATTATATTCTTTCACCTTTTTTATGAATTCTTTAGTCGCGTCTGTTGAAGAAAATCCATGATTGTCGAATATTCTCGTTGCGGCTGCATGCAGATAATTATCAAAATCAGTGCCTATTCTAAGGGAATTAATCCCACTAGGAGCCGTCCCTCTGCCATAAGCAAACAAACATTCATGCCCTTGTTTTGCTAACAAGTTCTGAATATCTGCCGCTATTCTGCCGGTACTGCCCTGGCCGCAAACCGAATTTATCTGCAAGACTTTCATTTTACTTCCCCCACACTACCCTATTGACATAATCAGTATAGGATAATATTATTTTCAGCACCTTCTCGGATACGTTAGGTATGTTATAATCTGCTACCCTCCTTAAAGTTTCCAGGTCCTGCTCAGTCAATATTTCCAGCCCCTGTAGTATTCGTTCCTTGGTAAGGCCTACCATCATCACTGCTGTTTCTTCCATAGCCTCAGGCCTTTCATGTGTCTCCCTTATATTAAGAGCTTTAAAACCAAGAATCGATGCTTCCTCGCTGATAGTCCCGCTATCGCTCAGTACCGCTCGTGCCTTGGTTTGAAGTTTTATGTAATCAATAAACCCAAGCGGCTTCATCAGAGATATTAGTGGGTTGAATTCTACACTTTTGGCGTCAATCATTTTCCTGGTCCTGGGATGCGTGCTAACAATTACCGGCATATTATATTTTTCTGCGACGGCATTAAGACTTTCGACCAATTTTGTAAAATTTAATTCTGAATTAATATTTTCTTCCCTATGGGCTGATACGACAAAGTAACCCTGTTCCTTTAAATTCAGTCTTTCAACAACATCTGATTTGTCGATTTCATCCAGCCTTGAATTGATTACCTCCAACATGGGACTGCCGGTTTTTATTACTCTATCAGCAGGCAAGCCTTCTTTAAGCAAATATTCTCTGGCAATGGAACTGTAAGTCAGATTGATGTCCGCAATGTGGTCAACTATTTTTCTGTTGATTTCTTCAGGGACTCTCTGGTCAAAACACCTGTTGCCCGCTTCCATATGGAAAGTCGGTATGTGCTTTCTTTTTGCTGCAAAAACTGTGAGACAGCTGTTTGTGTCTCCAAGAATAAGAAAAGCATCCGGTTTAACTTCTTCTAAGACTGGATCAATCTTAACAAGTATGTTTCCTATAGTTTCAACTGCCGTTCCCGTTGCGGCATTAAGAAAATAATCCGGTTTCTTCAAGTTAAAGTCCTTGAAAAATACCTCGTTCAACTCATAATCATAATTTTGCCCAGTATGAACCAAGATGTGTTCTATTACCTTGGATTCCTCTAGTTTACGAATAACGGCTGACAACCTTATAATCTCCGGCCTGGTTCCAACAACAGTCATAACTTTTAATTTTTTCATGAGTACTAAACCTCCAAATAGTAAGTATCAGGATGTTCCGGATCAAAGGTTTCATTAGACCATATAATGGTTATCAGTTCGTTTTCTCCTTCATTCGTAAGCTTATGCGTATAGCCAGGGGGAACGTCAACAACGGTTATCTTCTCGCCGGAGACATGATATTCGATGATTGAGCTGGAATTGACCTCACGGAATTGAATCAAAGCGTTGCCGCTTACAACAATGAATTTTTCCGTCTTGCTCTGATGCCAGTGATTTCCTTTGGTAATGCCGGGTTTAGTAATGTTCACTGAAATTTGTCCCCGGTCAGGCGTGTGTACAATTTCTGTAAAACTGCCCCTGATGTCGGCATTCATTTTTAGAGGAAACGATAATTTGTCTGGCGGCAGATAGCTAAGATAGGTGCTGTATAGTTTTCTTGTGAAACCATCACTCATATCAGGGATTTCGTTTTTTTGACGTGCATTACTAAAACCTTTAATCAGACTGGCGATATCACCCAGCTTGACGGAATAGCAGGTTGGCACGTAGCAATAACCGTCAGAATTTGTATGTACCATTCCTTCCATGGCATTAATCAGTTCAGATACAACATCATCAATATATGCCATATTCAGCAAGACTTCGGGGTCATTAACCTTGATAGGCAGCTCATTAGCAATATTATGGCAGAATGTTGCAACAACGCTGTTGTAATTCGGTCGGCACCATTTGCCAAAAACATTAGGTAAACGATAGACATGCACAGCGTTTCCCATTGCCTGAGCGAATTCAAAAAGTAGATCTTCTCCAGCTTTTTTACTTTCTCCGTAGGGGTTGGCTAAAGCTGCCTGCGTCGAAGATGTAAGTACAATAGGACATTTATTATTGTACTGACTGAGTTTTTTTAGCAAGGCAGCGGTAAACCCAAAGTTGCCGGTCATAAATTCACACGTTTCTTTTGGGCGATTAATCCCTGCCAAGTGATAAATAAAATCAGCATTACGGCAATATTCCCCCAACAATTCTTCGGAGCAGTCTACGTCAAACTCCATTATTTCCAAGTAGTTGCGGTTACGCAATTCTGCTATTAGATTTTTGCCAATAAAGCCTTTTGCGCCAGTAACTAAAATTTTCATTCTATTTATTCTCCCATGCAGAAATTTTGTTGCGAATGTAGCTCAAAGTCATAAGCTTGGCCTTGATTTTTTCCACATCCAGCTGTTCCGTGTTATTAGAATTAAACTCAGATAACTTGTCCCTCTGCTCATTGCCCTCGATAAAGTATTTGTCATAATCAAGGCTTCGCTTATCAACAGGAACCCGATAAAAGTTCCCCATATCAATGGCATGGGCACATTCTTCGTTAGTTAAAAGTGTTTCGTACATTTTTTCTCCGTGTCTGATGCCTATAATTTTGATTTCATTATCAGCGTGGAACAATTCCTTAACAGCAATTGCCAAATCACCAATTGTACTTGCCGGCGCTTTCTGTACCATGATATCGCCTGACTCAGCATTTGCAAAGGCAAACAATACCAAGTCCACAGCTTCATCTAAAGTCATAACAAATCTTGTCATTTTAGGCTCAGTAACCGTCAAAGGCTGTCCGCTCATAATCTGTTCAATAAACAGCGGTACCACAGAGCCTCTTGAACAAAGCACGTTACCATAACGAGTCCCACAAATCAAAGTCTTATTTGGTGATACACTTCTTGCTTTGGCGGCGAAAACCTTTTCCATCATAGCCTTGGAAGTTCCCATGGCATTTACAGGATAGGCAGCCTTATCTGTCGAAAGGCAAATCACCTTTTTAACACTGGCATCAATAGCTGCAGTTAAAACATTATCTGTACCCAATACATTTGTCGCAACTGCTTCGATTGGAAAGAATTCGCAGGAAGGGACTTGCTTCAAAGCGGCAGCGTGAAAAATGTAATCAACACCATACATGACATCCCGCAAACTAGATAAATTGCGTACGTCTCCGATATAATACTTTATTTTGTCATTCTTGTAATGATGCCTCATGTCGTCTTGTTTTTTTTCATCACGTGAAAATATGCGGATTTCCGCGATATCGGTATCTAAAAACCTATCAAGCACAGCTCCCCCGAACGAGCCTGTACCTCCCGTAATTAGTAAAGTTTTTCCTCCGAACACAGTCATCACGCCCTTTCACTGATGCCAGCAATCGTATCAATATATCTTTTTACGCATACTTCCCTCGTTAAACTTTTTTCAATGTATCTTCGCGCGTTTTCTCCTGCCAATTTGCAGCTGTCCTCATTTAACCAATACTCAATTATGGCATTTTTCATTGCTTCGCAATCGTCAACAGCAGTAAATTTGCCAATATTTTCTGTTTGGATTAAATGTTCCAACTCAGTATCTGCATCAAAATTTGCCAGGACAGGTCGGCCGCAGGCCATTATACTCCAAGTCTTGCTTGGCATTGCGCCGCAGCCAGTGCCCTTTTTACAAGTTACTAAGCCAACACTACCTGCACTATAAACGTATTTAACCATTTCATAAGGCTGAATCGGAAAAAATCGGAGATTTTTCAATTGCATTCTTTCCGCTTCCTCCTTATATTCTTTCTCCTGGTTGCCAGAACCGAATATAAGAAATTGAATTGATGTATTATCATTCAGCAAGCTCGCAACCTTCAATATAACTTCAATGTTTTGCGCGTGACCCATGTTGCCGGCATAAACAACATAAAACGCTTGCGAATCCAAATTAAGCTGTTCAAAAAGAATATTGTCCTTTCTTGCAACCGGAATCACTTTGTCGCTTTCTACCCAGTTCGGGATTACCGCTACCTTATCCGGTTTAACCCCTTTTTTTAAAATGTTGCCCTTTATATCATATGATATAGCAATAACTTTATTGGCATTTCTGTAAGTGAAATTTTCAACAATTCGGCCCATTTTCCAAATAAGGGAATCACGTACGGTAAGGCCTGCCGATATAAGCGAATCCGGAAACACATCGTGCAGAGCATAAATAAACGGCATGCCTTTAATTTTTTTGATAATTGCAGCCGTTGCGCCAAGAGTAGGCGGCGTACTTTGCACAAATATCAAATCTGCCTGTAAAAACAAGGCTTTAGCAATAAAAGCACAATTCATCAGCAAATATCTTAGCGTCCTTTGCCAAATATTTTTAGTTTCAGCAGGTAACCACAACCTATGTATTGTCAAATTGCCTCCACATTTGTATTCCAGCTTTTTATTACTGTATTCTTTTTTTATATCTTCATTAATTCCTCTTGTCGGATAAGGAACATACAAATCCACATGCCAACCATTATTCGCCATGCCTTCGTATAAGTTGGTCGTCAAATATCTGCTTGCTATCATTTCAGGTTCATAATACGCATTAAACACTAAAATCTTCATGGCTGCAGATACCTCTCTTACCTTTTAATTATTGCCATCGATAAAACCCGCAAATAGAGGTCAGCGCCAGTTAATGCTGCGCTAAATAGCGGTTCATTATTCCAATACTTTTAGTCAACTTGTAATTTTTGTCAAAGCCCAATCCGGCTAAAATATTCAGAACTCCGAGCGTATAGGGATTAATTAACCAACGAAGATTTTTTCTTATATAAATACGCTGTTTGATTGGTTCCAGTTCATAACCCATGCCTATCTTGTAGCGGTCTAATGAAGGGGTTTCCTCTAAAGAACCCAGGCCGTAACAAATGGGAAGTGCTTTTTCTCTTTCTGACAAATAGCGTCTTGTCGCTTGAAATGTCAGCAAATTATTTGGCCCCTGCGACAAGAGCTCTTCATCTGAACATTGAACTATGAACTCAATTGCTGTTCTTGTTTCCAAAATAAACAGGAATGCCGCCAATCCTTTCTCACTAAAAACGCCAAGTGTGACAGCACCGGGTGTGTTTTTGGCAGCTTGACATAATTTTTGCCAATATTCCTCTTCTTCCTTGGGATCATGCCGATGTTGCCTAGCACAAGTATTCCTTACCAAAGCTAACCCGTCGCACATTAGAGCTTCCGGTTCAATTTCTCGCACAGTAAAATTCATGGCCCCTTTTTTTACCTGTTGACGGGCTTGACGTTTCAAATTATCGAGTGAGTAGCCAATAGTACGACAAAACTGAAGATTACTGTCAAAACCGTAATTCTCCAACGCCGTCGGATAACGTAATCCTATCGCACCTGTACTTTCCAGCAAAGCTTCCAGTTCTTCATCAGGAGGATTAATCAAGCGATGATATGGAACGGAAATAAGAAAACCTTTTTGCATCTCTACCCAGTTAGAAGAAGGAGATGCAACTACACGAAAACCGGCATTTTTAAAAAAATCAGCGAAGACATCATGCATCATATTAATCACTTCTCTTTCGAAAAGGCTAACTTTTTGTCCGTTCACCAGTAATTGCTTTTAGCAGATTAGGTCTAAAGATCTCCAATTCTCGATAGGATTTAACAAGAATGAAAATCACACTAATTGGTATGAGAAAGTACAATAGAACTTCTGATACCCATGATTCCGGCATTAAAAGCCGATAGGTCAATTTTCTTATGATTAGTTGTAATGGTTCATGAGCGGCAAATACAAAAAAACTTGCTGCACCCAGTTCTAAGAGCTTTTCTTTGGATAGCGGAAGTTTCATAACCTGTTTTGACACAAACATTGCGGAAACTATTCCTAGAATGATACCGATTTTATGCAGAAGAGGAGTTAGAGAATTTTGGATAAAAAATGATGTGAAAATTAATATAAGAACATAAATTGGCATCATAATTACTCCGTATTTGTCGAGTGCAAAGATATCAGCTTTGCGTTCCCCTAAGCATGCTCCGAAGGAAAAGAAAAGTGTCGCTTCAACAGATGGTACGTAAACAGGCCAAAAGTTGAACAGCCAGCAAAAAAACAACAATGTTAAAAATAGGATTGGTAAGCGGCAATTAAGAAAATTAATAACCGGTGTCAGCAAAACTAAGACCATCAAATCTCTGATAAACCAAAACTGCATCGCTATTGGCATTCTGTTGATACCGAAAACAGCATTAAAGTAATCAAAAAAACCGTAACTTGCTATCGGTGAGTTTAGGCCGGAAAAGAAACTGCTGCTCAGAGAAATTTTTTGCGCAAGCGCAAATATAATCAAGGTTGCAACATTCCAGATTATTAATGGTATAAGCAATGTTCTAATTCTTGCTTGGAATTTGCTTCGATATGTTTGTTTAGCAACATCAAAGTTTATGAAAAACAAATATCCGGAGATTAAAAATAACAAAGGAACAGCTATCCTTGCTAAACCATTGCATATAAAGTTGTATACAAAAACACTAATAAAATAATTACCAGTTCCTGGATACGCATGAATAAAAACAACACCAATAATAAGAGGAAAACGCAAAATGCCAATCCTCATCGATGTTTCTTGGTCCAACATGTTTTATCCATCCTTTGCGCTTTTTCATTTAACTTATGATTTAAAAAGATAGTACTATATCACTGCAAGAATAGTCCTTATCATAGTAAGCAAATCATTCAAACAACAGAAATTCATAAGGCTTTGCAAATTTAATTTCATTTTCTTAGGCAACACTTCATTGATATACTTTTCATCAGCATCAGGCCCGTCACCAAGAAGCTTCTCTTCATCTTTAAACTTAATGCATGCTTCACTAGTTACACCAGCCGGCAAGAGCAGCGTCGCCATCATTTCCTCTGTATATTTTTCAAAGTAACGGATAACTTCCGGACGTGTTCCGACAAAGCTCATTTCACCCTTTAAAATGTTAATAAGTTGTGGCAGTTCGTCCAAACGACAGCAACGCAGCTTTTCTCCGACTTTGGTAATACGCTTATCATGATCTTTTGTGACTTGTGGCCCCAATGCTTCGGCATTTTTTACCATGGTACGAAACTTATAGATATAATACTTTTCTCCATATCTGGTGACACGCACCTGCCGAAAAAAGACTTCACCTTCGGAATCAAGTTTGATCAGGATAGCGAAGATAAGAAATAGCGGAGATAAAACGATAAGCAGCCACAAGGATGCTATTTTGTCAAAAAGAAGTTTGCATAACAAACTTAATCTCTTTCTCTGCAAACTCTCATAATATGGTCTAACCATCTCATTTTGCATTTCTGGCGGCAAGTCTTCCCATTTTTTTAGCAACATTTCCTACATATCCTTTAAAATATCTTTAAAGTTTTCGATGATGTATGCAACATCTTCATCCTTTAACTTGGTATGGAGCGGCAAGGATATTTCATTTTTGTACATATTATAAGAATTTGGGTAATCTTTAATATCAAACCCCAAATCAATGTAAGCTGTGTGCATTGGCAAAGGTTTGTAGTGAACATTTGTGCCAATACCTCGCTCCGCCATTTTCCGGATCACCTTATTACGATAATCCACATCTTTTCCCAACAGTCTTACTAAATATAGGTGTCCGCAGCTTTTATGATTCTGATCATAGTGATTCAACACCTGCACATTGCAATCTTTTAGCGCGGAGTTGTATTTTTCAATAATTTCCCGCCTTCTTTCTAATAGCTTGGGATAACGTTTTAACTGCACCAGGCCCAAAGCAGCCACTATATCAGTAAGATTACATTTATAGGCAAGCATTTTTATGTCATATTCCCAGGCACCCAGTTGTATTTTTGCCAGCGCATCCTTGGATTGACCGTGCAGAGAGAGCAACTGGAAATATTTGTATAATTCATCATTATCAATACCGGGAATTGTTCTCCAGGTTACTGCTCCCCCTTCTCCTGTGGTAAAGTTTTTCACAGCGTGAAAAGAAAAGGTTGTAAAATCTGCAATTTCGCCAACAATTTTATCATGCCATTGAGATCCCAATGCATGCGCGGCATCTGCTACAATAGCGATACGACCAATAGCCTTCTGGATTTTATTGTTCGCCTGAAAGATGTCTCTTTTAGCTTCAACAGCAGCAAATAGCTTGTCATAATCACAGGCGATACCTGCTATATCAACTGGAATGACAGCCTTGGTTTTATCAGTTATTGCTGCTCTCACCTTTTTATAATCCATTTCATATGAGTCCGGTGATGTATCAACCAAAACAATTTTAGCGCCTACATGCTGTATCGGGCTGGCTGAAGCAGTATAAGTATAGGCTGACGTTATCACTTCATCTCCTGGTCCTATGCCCAAAACATGCAGCGTTAATTCTAATGCTGCTGTTGCCGAATTAAGGCAAGCTGCCTCCTCAGTCTTACAGTAAGCTGCAATTTCTTTTTCGAGATGTTTTGTCCTTGGCCCTGTAGTAATCCATCCGCTGCGCAAGGCATCGGCGACCTCGGTAATTTCTTCTTCCGTAATATCCGGTGGTGAAAAAGTTATGTTTTGCATCTTAATCCCTCTTTTATATATAATTCACTTCCAGTATAATAAATTTTTTTATTTCCCCTATTTTGCTTCTTCTTGCAGTAATTGCTGTCCGGTTGCCTCATTTTGTCCTTGTCCATATAGATGATAATAACCAACTGCATCAGTCTTGAAATCTAGCTCAACTTTATTCAAAATTACTCCGATAATGTTGCTATTCGCGTGCTCCAGAATTTTTTTCGCTTCTTTGGCTAAAGCCGGTTTAACTTTACCCCATTCCATCAAAAGAATTATCCCATCAGCTTTGGCGGCAACAACTGCCGCATCGGTGAATGCTAATACGGGCGGCGTATCAATTAAAATATAATCGTATTTTGAGGCAAGTTCATCCAATACAATTTTCATACGCTTCGAACCGAGTAACTCAGAAGGATAACAGGCGAGCGGTCCGCTGGTTAAAATATCCAGATTCTGAACATCCGAACTTTGGACAACGTCAAATACATTCTCTCCTGCCATAACACAATTGCTTAAACCTTTATTAGGTAATTTGAAAACATTGTGTACGGAAGGATTGCGCAAATCACAATCCAGTAAAACTACCTTGTGTCCAGCCTGGGCCATAACTACAGCCAGATTTGCAACGACAGTTGACTTGCCTTCGTTGGGCCCGGCGCTGGTGAAGGCAATCGTTTTCAAACCGTTACCTTCGTTGGAAAATTGAATATTTGTACGAATCATACGGTAAGCCTCAGTGACTGGTGATTTGGAATCTTCTTTGGCTATCAGATTAATCATTTTTCTATTAACCTCCGTAATTTCTCCCATAAGGATGGATTTTTGCTGGTATCTGCGTTGACTTTGTTCAGATTTGAGACATCAGGAACTGTGCCCAAAACCGGCAGACCGAGAAAACTTTCTACTTCTTCTGAGGTTCTAATGGTCCGATTGAGGAGCGCACTAGAAACTGCATAAGCACTGCCAACCAGCAGTCCCAATAGCAAGGCCAGTGAAAGAGTGAGAAGTTTTTTAGGGCTTACAGGCTGTTTTGGAGCTGTTGCATTGTCTACAACCTGAACCTCGGTCGAAACCATGGCCTCTGCTACTTTTGCCTCTTCCAATCTTTTGGCAAGCATGATGTAGATTTCCTGGGCAACGTTGGCATTACGTGCCAGACGCAAATAACCTTGTTCAATAGTTGGCATGTTTTCAATTTGGAGGCCATTTGCTTTTTCAATTGCCGACATTGCCTGCGATTTTGCTGTTGCTACTGCAATCTCTGCCTCGCTTTGAAATTTACCGGCAATTAAGTTTTGTTGTACAAGATTGTCCGAAGCTGCTTGCAAAGAAGCAACTTTATTGATTTCGGCCTGCAATTGGTTCCTTGTGTTCTGAATTTCCATGTTTACTTCAATTACTTTGGGGTGTTTATCTGTGAATTTTCCCAAATAACTTGCTTTTGTCATTTCCAATTCTGCCAATCTTTGGTTATATAATTTAATAGTGGCACTGTCCGCGATTGCCTGCCCTGAAGCCTCTAACTGGGCATTAATCGCAGCCAGTCTCGCCTGTGCTGTTGCCAAATTGACCCTGTTTTCGGCTATGCCTTGGTCAATCCAGGCGACTCTCGTACCGATAGCACGAGTGCTTTCTGCCGGCTCAATAATTTTATTTATTTGTTTAAATTCTTGTAAGGCGGTTTCCGCGCTGGCAAGTTCTTTCTGCGCCTCGCTCAGTCTGTCAGCTACAAACTCCTTAGTCATTTTTTGTTCAATTCGGCTTAATTCGTTAAGTCTATTTAAAAATCCAGCTACACCTAACTCATTAGCTTTTTTTGCCAACTCAGGAGTATTGGCATAAAATGTAACCTTCATTATTTCAGTGCTCTTTATTGGTGTCGTCATAACGCGTGTTTTTACGTAGTTTTCGTATGAAAGGTCTGTTTCATTCTCTTCTGTTGCTTTAATAACAGGCTCAATAACACTTCTGCTTTTGAAAATTTCCGCATATGTGCCCATAAGCTGGTTAGCCGATCCATCGCCTCTGCTTGGTACCACATCTAATAATGAGGTTGCTATCCCTTGTGGCTGCTTGATCCGCAGTAACGATTCTGATTCATAAACTGGCGAAGCTACCAGGAGATAGACAACGGCTAAACCAACAAAGGCTAAAGCTATGAGCATAATCTTGCGGAGGTTTTGAGCTAATATTGTAAATAAATCACGTAAATAAATCTTGCTCTCTTCCACAATGAATACCTCCATTAAATGAATTTATAATTTTATTTCTTTAAATATTAATCTTCCTGGATATCGTTAATCATATAAGCAACACTTATTAACGGCAGAATATCCCTGGCAAAGTCAATACGCCCATTGCTGGTTAGATAAAGTAAATCGCCTTCAACCAGTGAATAATTTTGACTGGTATCACCTTTTTTCAAAAGATCATTCAGGTTAATTTTCATGGGTTCCCCCTTATGATCTTTGTGAATCAGAAAAACTTTCTTTTTAGCGGCATCTTTGGTATAGCCTTCTGCTATACCAATAGCATCCAAAACTGTGTGAGACTTTACAAGTTCATATAAACCAGGCTTATGAACTTCTCCCAAGACATAAACGCGTGTAGTACCGAGTTGCGCAATATTTACAGTAACCTGTGGTTTTACCAAATATTCAGCAAGTCGATCTTGCATCATCTTGGTAAACTGGCTCACGGTGAGTCCTGTAGTATCTATTTCTCCAATCAGAGGAAAAGATAACTTACCGTCAGGCCGCACTATGTATTTGCTTTCAGCCGGAGTTCTGGCATTAATATCCTCAGTGCCTATAACAACTATATCCAGCTGGTCTCCGGGACACATTATGTATTCGCCGGCAAATGCTAGGCCGCTCACCATCAAGAGTCCTATTAGCAGTAAGATAACAACTCCTTTTTTCATAATATCCTCCTTTATTTTTTACTTGCAAAGCTGGATAGCAAGCAAATAGTCCTTTAACACATTTTCTATTTCTAATAAAGTTTTTTGGAGAGTTTAAAAATGATTAGGTGTATATGTAGGTACAATTTCCTTTAATACATTAATAACGTCTATATCATTTTGGCATTTTTCAAACTTACTTAGGTTAAACTCCAAACTTTGGGCGTCAACATCAGGAAGATTGGCACAAAAAATTTGTTTATGCATTGTCGGTAGCGTTCCTTCCTCTGAGGTCAGAAGTTCCTCGAATAATTTTTCTCCCGGTCGCAGGCCAATGAAATCAATCTTTATATCCACACCAGGTTCTAAGCCTGATAGCCGGATCATATTCTCAGCTAAATCGATAATTTTGACCGGTTCGCCCATATCCAAAACGAAAACTTCTCCACCTTTTCCCATCGTACTTGCCTGCAAAACAAGCATTGAAGCTTCCGGAATGGTCATAAAATAGCGTACAATTTCAGGATCGGTTACCGTTACGGGGCCGCCAGCCTCTATTTGTTTCTTGAATAAGGGCACCACACTGCCGCGACTACCTAAAACATTACCGAAACGAACTGCCACAAATTTTGTTACGTATTTCTCGTTCAAAACACGTATAATCTTTTCTGCTACACGCTTTGTAGCGCCCATGACGCTCGTGGGATTGACGGCTTTATCAGTGGAAACCATGACAAATGTCTCAACTCCGTATTCTCCTGACAATACACCTATGTTTAATGTTCCAAATACATTGTTTTTCACGGCTTCTATCGGCTGTGCTTCCATCAATGGAACATGTTTATGTGCTGCGGCGTGGAAAACAACTTGCGGTCTGAAACGGGCAAAAACTTCCTCTAAACCTTTTCTGTCGCGTACGCTGGCAACAATAGGAGCCAATAACTCAGAACCATGTAAGCAAGAAAGCTCCCGATGAATTTCATAAATACTGTTTTCACCCTTCCCCAACAAAACCAGTCGGGAAGGTTTCATTTGCATGATCTTACGGCAAAGTTCAGAACCAATTGACCCTCCGGCTCCCGTTACCAGGACGCATTTGCCTGACAAAAACTCTGTGATTTTTTTAATGTCGAGAACAACGGGATCACGCTGCAGCAAATCTCCGATATTGACAGGACGTAAGTTTTTAAGGGAAACATCTTCATCTAGAATTGCATAGATATCCGGAACTATTTTAACTTTGCATTTAGTTTTACTGCATAATGCAGCCAACTCAGCACTTTCCTTTGGTGACAAGGAAGGAATGGCAATAATAATTTCCTTTACTCCGAACTTGTCAACGACTTCCTTTATCTTATTCCGACCGCCTAAAACTTCTATGCCAAAGGAAAGTTCACCCTGTTTCTCTTCATCATCATCAATAAAGCCTACGACATAACGATTATACGAATTATGATTCAATATATCACTAGCCACCAGGTTGCCTGCATATCCTGCACCGATGATAATTACAGGAATTGCTGAACTGGGCGTTTTTTTCTTATCGCTGCAGCGCAAAAAATATCTAAGAATTAATCTGCTTAGTCCTATCCCGACAAGCACAAAAAAGAAGAGAAGGACATAAACACTCCTGGGCATAGCAGTATAGATTAATGACGAAGCTCCATAAAAACAGACGGTGCCGACAAACGACGCCAATGAAATTGACGACATTTCCTTATAACCTGCATACCGCCATACTCTTCTATACAGTCTGGAAACGGCGAATAACGGCAAGTAACATAGTAATATAACTGGCAAATAGTCTAAAATTTGCATAAAGTACAAGCTGAATTGTTCTCCCTCAAAACGAACAGCAACAACCAAAACAGCAGCGCTTATTATAATCAAAGAATCTAATATAAATAAACATGCTGGAATCAAATACTTAAGCATGTCTTATCACCTCCAAAGGAAAAAGCTAAATAAATCTTTTTCCTTCAAAACCTTCGATGTTAAATTAATTTCTGAATCTACGCTTAGAAAGCTCGTCAAAAATATTAATTATATTTTTTCTAACCATTCCTGCCGCCAAAACATTAGGCAAGAACGATCACAACGACCGAACTCTGTTGTTCCCTGACACATAACGCCATCAAGCAGAATCAGGCCACTGCATTTCTTAACCCTGAGATCACGCTCATCGACAAAACGCTCCATAGGTTTCAAAACATGCTGCACTGTTCCGCAGTAAGGCGTCATCACATCCATGAACGAGCATCCTTTCAATTGCCCCAGATGATTTAATGTTGACTCAATTTCTTCTTTGGAGCGAACTCGAACTAAATCACCTGCTTTTAGGCTTTGTGGTTGATTAGAAACTGTTTGATTATTAGGCGATTTTTTTTTATCATCAAATATATAAAACAAACTAATTAATTTGTTTGCATACATATGAAGAGCTCTATCTTGTTTTGTATTTATATGTCTTCTGATAAACAGTTTCAATTTTCGTATCAAAGATTGCGGCGGAAGTATATCTTCTCCTTCAGCTATGCTATGTAAGGAAGAAAATTGGCATTCATTGGATTTCATAATTTCATTTCTGGGTTCCATATTTTCACCTCTTGCTCCTACATACAAAAAAAGAATGCTGGCAAAATAATTTAGCTATAAATTAGGCTTCCAGGCTATTTTGTAAATTATTCAAAGCCTGCATAATTTAACGAATATTCCGATAATTTAACTGTTGCTTTACCCTTTGTTTTTATTCCTTGATTATATTTGTTAAAACAATTGATTATTTAACCAAGACAAAAAGACCTACAGTTTTTAATCCGCTGTAGGTCTTTTCACCATGGGTCATTATATTATTCAAAATACCCGAAAAGCCACCAGTGGACAAACTCGTTAGGCTTATTTTCCGCATTCCAAAAGCCAGCTTCTTTCGACCACATTATACAATCACTGAGACTCCAGTCATCAGGACCATAAGTGGTTATTCCGGGAGGATTAACAGCACCTCCCGCTTTGCCAACCGGAGCAGCAAATACAGATGATGTAATGAGCATAAGAACAAATAGCATTAAAATAAATTTGCTAATCCTCATTTCATTTCATTTCTCCTTTCTTATACAACAGAAACAAATATTTTTTTATAATTTAAGTGTCTCGTTTAAAAATGCATATATGATAAAAGTCAAACAATATGCATAAATAAATTCACATTTCCGAATTATCTGTTAATTTATTATACTTCATAATTAGATCTAAGTAAACGATACGAAAAACTATTTTTTTAGAAATTCGATATTCAGAGATAACTGTCTCAAGCTATTTAGAAAAAAATAAGGCATACTATTCAATTTGTATGCCTTGGTCAATCTATAATTTATAAAATACCAACGTCTAAACCTGCTGCATTAACATGTTAAAAATCAATTATTATAAAAAAGCTGGGCTGAAGGAAAATTAGGATCACATGTATATTGTACCCCTAATTTTCGTAACATTTTCTCATCACTTGGCTGCAGCAATGTTGTCGAATGTACTTGGCAGTTACGTAATTTGGCTAATTTTTCTATCGAACAATGTGCTGCCGGATTAGTAGCACCGCAGATGCTGAGCGCAAAAATAACTTCTTCCAAATTCAAGGACGGATCTGACTGGGCAAGTACTTCCTTTTTCAAATCTAATATTGGCTTTAAAACCAAGGGAGATAAAAGATGCATGCTATCCGGAAGATTGGCCAGATACTTAATAGCATTAAGAATGGCTGCCGCAGGTGCGCTCATGAAAGATGAAGACTTTCCTGTCAAAATTTCCCCGTCAGAAAGTTCAATGGCTGTGACTGAAACTATTTCTTCACAGTTTTTATCACCCAGCTTATTTTTCTCCGTTAAAAGTTTTGCCTTATTTCTTGCAGGACCTACAACCACCCTGTCATTTTCGTTAAGATCAAGTTCATTAAGAAGAAGCTTAACCCTTTCAACAGTCTCGTAATCGGCAAGGCCTTTTTTGTAATCGCATAAAGTAGCAAAATATCTGCGAATTATTTCCTGCCGAGCAGCTTCTTGTACAGTTTCATCATCGGCAATACCAATTTTTACCTGATTTACACCCATATCCGTAGGTGATAAATAATTGGATTTTTTGCCGGTAATCTTTTCAATTATTCTTTTTAAAACCGGGAAAACTTCTATATCTCTATTGTAGTTAACAGCTTTTTCACCATAGGCATCGAGATGAAAAGAATCAATCATATTAATGTCCTTTAAATCTGCCGTCGCAGCTTCATAGGCTATATTAACCGGGTGTTTAAGCGGTAAATTCCAGACTGGAAAAGTTTCAAATTTTGCATAGCCTACTTCTTTACCTCTTTTTGACTCATGATACATTTGACTCAAACAGGTCGCCAACTTTCCACTGCTGGGTCCTGGTCCTGTTACTACGACAATACTTTTGGTTGTTTCGATGAAATCATTCTGGCCATATCCTTCTTCACTGACAATAGTATCTATATCGGTGGGATAACCTTTTGTCGCGGTATGTTTATAGACGCGTATGCCCCTATTTACAAGTTTTTGAATAAAAACATTTGTTGACAATTTATCCTCGTAGCGCGTAACAACGACGCTATTAACGCAAAGCTCATGGCGGCGAAGCACATCAATCATCCTGAAAACATCCATTTCATAGGTAATCCCAAAGTCGCTGCGTATTTTATTTCTTTCGATATCACCGGAATATATACAAATCACTACTTCAAGTTTATCGGACAAATGATGAAGAAGCTTAATTTTTGCATCTGGATCAAAGCCAGGCAGAACACGCATTGCATGCAAATCAGCCATGAGTTTGCCGCCAAATTCAATATAGAGCTTATCGTATTGGTCAACCCGTTCAATAATATATTTTGATTGCATTTCAATATACTTTTTATGGTCAAAACCTGTTTTCATTATTTTCCTTCTTTCTTATGCAGTCGTTTAAATTACAAAAAAAATCACCCATGCAGTTATATGGGCGAAGCAAAACTCACGCTGTTTATATATAATTTTCAAGATTTATTATAGTCTATCTCAAATAAAATTTAAAGCCCTATAACATATATTTTCATAAGATATCATTTAGCACTGTGAAATAGTATTAAATTTCAGTTCCCAATAACTTGTACTAAAATTTTGCGTCTGCGCGGACCATCAAACTCACACAAATATATTCCCTGCCACGTCCCTAGCATCAAGGAATTGTTCTCAATAGGCACTGTCAACGAGCAGCCGATAAGAGAGCTTAGTAAATGCGCCGGAGAATTACCCTCCGCATGACGATAAGACAACTTTGGAACCATGCGTTCCAGTGCGGCCATCATGTCGGTGCAAACGTCCGGGTCAGCATTTTCGTTAATAGTTACTGCTGCCGTGGTATGCGGCACAAATACTTGGCAGAGCCCATTTGTGACGTTACTGGCATGAACAATGCCTTTGACTTTAGCAGTTATATCAACAAAACCCATTTGTGGTGTTTCCAAAAAGAAATGCTCCATTGCTTAATCCCCCTTATTAATAAAGAAGGCCCCCCTACATAATAGTGATTCTTACTAGTAGAGGAACCTCCTGATAATAATATATTCATAGCGTTAGAATTTATAGGTTAAACCAATTCCCAAGCGATTATGATCCTTGCCATGATCAGCCATGAAGAAACGAGCATATATGTTTGCATCTAATTCCTTATTAATTTTATAATTCGCGCCAACTTGTGCTTCGGTAAATTCATCACCAAAAACCAAATACGCATGCCCATACCAATTATCATCCAATACATCGCTTACGCCAACGCCGGCATAGATTGAACCATCCGAAATATCACGATAACCGAGAATGCCACGTAAATTGCTGGTAAAATGGTACTGACCATAAACATCAAAGGAGTTGTCGTCGCTAAAATCAATTCCTTGAATACCCAATGTTACTTTATCAGCTACCCTATTTTCCAGATAAATGCCATCATTTGAAGCGCCAACAGCTGTTTGATTATGGGACAAATCATTGAGTGGCGCAGCCAGCACCGTACCACAACTAAAAATCATGATAGCTACAACAAATAAAACAATTTTTTTCATTTTTAAACCTCCTTTATTATTTAATAACCACGTGCAGATAAGCTGGACAAAATATCGCAATTATCTGTTAATTTGATTATACTTCTATCTATTAAATATGTAAATTAAAACTTATACCGGTAAAGTTATCCTGTACAATAAATTTTCAAACAATGCATTTAATTATATTGGATCATTACGAAGAAATCTTTTCAAAATACCTGCTTTGTCTGTCTTTTCCCATGGCAAGTCTAACTCTGGCCTACCAAAATGACCATAGCAGGAAACTTGAAAATAAATTGGTCTTCTTAAATCAAAATCATTAATGATTGCTGATGGTCTTAAATCAAAATATGTTTTAATTAACTCTTCAATTCTTTGCTCATCAATTTTGCAAGTTCCAAAAGTATCTACCATAATAGACACAGGATGCGAAACGCCAATTGCATAAGCTATCTGTATTTCGCACTTATCTGCCAGAGCAGCAGCAACTATGTTTTTCGCAACATATCTGGCCGCGTAAGCGCCAAAACGATCAACCTTGGTAGGATCTTTTCCCGAGAAAGATCCCCCACCATGTCTGCCATAACCACCGTAGGTGTCAGCAATAATTTTTTTTCCTGTCCACCCTGAATCGCCTTCAGGCCCTCCCACGACAAATCGGCCCGTAGCATTTATATAGTAATTTGTCTGTTCATCCAAAAGTTCTGATGGTATTACTGCCTTGATTACTTTTTCCACAATATCTTCGCTAATCTTTTCATGATTCACAGTTTCATCATGCTGACATGCAATAATAACTGTATCCACCCGTACTACTTTATTTCCAAAATATTCTACCGTCACCTGAGTTTTTCCGTCTGGCCTTAAATACGGAATAGCACCCGATTTGCGCATTTCTGCCAGTTTTTTTGCAAGCTTATGTGCCAAGGTAATCGGCATAGGCATTAGCTCCGGAGTCTCGTTACAGGCATAACCAAAAACAAGCGCCTGGTCACCGGCACCAAGCAAGTCCAGTTTGTCTCCGGACCCTTTTTTATATTCCAGAGAGGCATTTACTCCGGCAGCAATATCGGAAGATTGTTTTTCAATTCCGGTAAGAACCGAGCACACTCTCCCATCAAGACCATATTCAGTGTCTGTGTAGCCTATTTCTTGAATGATCTTTCGTGCAATTAAAGGCATATCTATCGTGCAACGCATTGTGATTTGTCCGTATATCATAATAAGGCCTGTGCTGGCAGAAACATTACAGGCCACACGGCTAAATGGGTCTTTTTCTAAAATAGCGTCTAAAATACCATCCGCTACTTGATCACAAATTTTATCAGGATGACCTTCTAAAGCCGATTCAGATGTGAAAAGCCACTTTTTCATATAATTATCCTCCCGGACTTTTCTTATATAATGAGTAATAATGCATGTAACAAATTCTTTAATCAAAGTTAAAATTTAAAAAATGGAGGGATTTTGATCTATCCCTCCCAAAATACTGATTTTTTATCATAGAAGTTATTCTTTCTTTTCTTTATTAAAACATAAGAACCAGTCAAGACAATATTTATCTTCGTCTTTGCTTTCTATTCTCTCCTTAGCAACACCACAAGAACCTGGTGTCGGAATTATCGTGTCATCACCTGGTCGCCAGTTAGCAGGTGTAGCAATATTATCTTTATCTGCTTTTTGAAGTGCGAAAATAATTCTTTTTACTTCATCAAAGTTTCTTCCAATAGAAGATGGATAATATAAAATAGTTCGTATTGTAGCTTTTGGATCAATGACAAATACAGCCCTCACTGCCTGTGTATCAGATTGAGACTGAATCATGCCATATTTTTTGGCTACATCCATTTTAATATCTTCAATAAGTGGAAATTTAACTTCAATGTTTTTCATACTATTCCACTCTAATTCTTGAATCCTTCTGAGCCAAGCTATATGAGCATATAGAGAGTCCACCGAAAGTCCGACAAGTTCTGTATTTAAAGCTTTGAATTCTTCAGCCATTGATGCAAATGTCATAAATTCAGTTGTGCAAACTGGTGTAAAATCAGCAGGGTGAGAAAACAGGATAACCCATTTCCCCTTAAAATCCTCTGGAAAATTGATTTCGCCTTGTGTTGTTACTGCTTTAAATGCCGGAGCCGAATCTCCAATCAAAGGAATTCTGTTTACACTTGCTTCTTCCATAGTTATCCCTCCTCAATTACTTATATTACAAAGCCATTTTGGCCAAGTATATCCTGGAATAATTACTTTTTAATCTCAATTATAGATAGTTGAATTCACAATGAAGGTTTTCGACATATATCACAATCTTCCTGCTTTTTTCAAATAATTCAGTTTTTTATCTTATTATTATAATTTTATTTAATCACAATGCATGTTTGATAATAAAAGAAAAAAGACTTCTCGATTTCTCAAGAAGTCTTCATAATTAGTGGAATTATATTTTTATAATTGGTCGGAGCGGCGGGATTTGAACCCACGGCCTCTTCCACCCCAAGGAAGCGCTCTACCAAACTGAGCCACGCCCCGAACACATCTGCTATTGTAGCTCTTTTTGGTGAAGATGTCAAGAATCAGAAAACAATTGCTCCATCAGTATCAATGTCAAGAACATGATAGATACTGTTTAAACCCTTAGCTGCCAAAGCATCCGACATAGATCTGCCGACACTATCACAATCAATTTCTACAGGAACATAGGCCATCAGTGTCGAACCTGCCCCGCTGATAATAGCATTATAAGCGCCTTCCTTCTTCGCAGCCTGGAAAGCGTCTTCCATACCCGGTATCAAGTGTGCCCTATATGGCTGATGCAAGCGGTCATCGAGACCCGCTCCCAAATGCTGATACTCCCCGGTCAGAAGAGAACCGATCAATAGTGCAGCGCGTGAAGTATTAAATACTGCGTCATGGTGGGAGACCTTGCTTGGTATGGCTTTTCTGGCCAATGAAGTTGCTAAAGGCATATCAGGTACCACTGCCACAAGTTTAAAAGGTTTTTGCGGAAGAAATCTCAATGACATAGCCTTACCAGAATCGATATAGCTGATAGTAATACCACCAAGAATTGCCGGCGCAACATTATCAGGATGCCCTTCAATTTCCGTTGCTACGCAAACAAGGTCATCTTTCGTTAAGGTGTTGCCTGTCAAATAATTAGCAGCAACTAAACCAGCGACAATAGCAGTAGAACTGCTGCCCAAACCGCGTGACATTGGTATGTTATTTTGCATATTAATGCTTAGACCTGTTCTTGAACCGTTAACCATGTTCCACAATTTATAAAACGACAGAAAGGCAAGGTTTTTATTGCCGGCTTTTAATTTTTCCGAGCCTTCGCCTTCAGTCTGCAAGTACAAACCATTATCAGTAAGTTCGTAAGTGAAATAGTTGTACAGGTTACATGCAAGACCCAGTGTGTCAAACCCAGGACCGCAATTAGCCGAAGTAGCAGGAACTCGCACAGAAACTTTTTTTATCATTGCTACGGCCTGCCTTAATCCAGATTATCGTCTTCAACCCGAATAACACTGCATATCTTCTCAACTATCGGCAGAGCGCGTAAAGTTTGTAATGCCATCCTCAGGTTAAATTCTGATACATCATATGTTATTACTACTAATTCAGAAAAGCCATCAACCTTTGCTTTTTGTACGACGTTTTTCAAGCTGACATTTTGCGCGCCGAAGGCTGCGGCAATGCCGGCAAGAACACCAGGTTTGTCATGTACATGAAGCCTTATATAGCAAGGAGAAGTAATATTCTCGATAGAGCATAAATGTTTTTCATCAAAACAGGTGCAGGCAATGCGACCAGTAGCATTATGCCTGATGTTACGTGCTACATCGATGATGTCGCCGCAAACTGCGCTTGCGGTCGGCATACGTCCAGCACCGCGTCCAAGAAACATTGTGTCGCCAACAGCGTCACCAGTAACGAAAATCGCATTATAGACGTCATTAACATTTGCAAGTGGATGATAATTTGGCAACATAGTGGGATGAACTCTTACGCTTACTCCATCTTGGTCATCACGCTTAGCAATAGCCAAAAGCTTTACCACATAGCCAAGTTCTTTAGCATAATCAATATCTCGCAGTGTAAGGTTCTCAATACCTTCAATATAGACATCATCAAGGCATATACGCGTATTAAAGGCGATTGATGCCAAAATAGCAATTTTACGTGCGGCGTCCAGACCGCCAATATCAGCGGTAGGATCTGATTCAGCATAACCCTTTTCTTGTGCTTCTTTTAAGACATCATTAAAGTCAAGGTGTTCCGCAGACATTTTTGTGAGCATATAATTGGTGGTTCCGTTGACGATACCCATGATTGATTTAATTTTGTTGGCAGCCAAACAGGATTTTAAAGGGCGAATAATAGGAATACCACCGCCAACTGCTGCCTCAAACATAAAATCAACCTTATTTTCCTCTGCGAGTTCAAACAATTCTTTTCCATATTTGGCCAATACGTCTTTATTTGCGGTCACAACATTTTTCTTTTGTTTAAGTGCTTCAGCAATAAATTCTTTGGCCGGATGCTCCCTGCCAATAAGTTCAACGACGATATCAATATCAGGATCCTCCAAGATATCTTCAATCCTATTTGTTACGATATATTTGCCGCCAAGATTAGCTGCCAGATCCGGATTATTATCCAGAATTTTAGTAATTCGAACGGGAACGCCGACTTTTTTCTCTATATCCTCAGCATTCTTTTCTAATACAATAAGTACGCCGCCACCTACAGTGCCGGCGCCTAAAAGTCCAACATTAATAGCCTGCTTCATGTCCAGTCTGGCCCCCTCAAGAGTAATAATATTTGTTTTTTAAACCTGGCCTAAAACTTCAAGACGTTTTACACCATCAATCATGCGTAATTTATCAAGCAAAGCTTCCAGATCTATAGTAAGTTCTTTAGTTTCGATAGAAATTGTGGTGTTAGCCACACCCTGCAAAGGAATTCCTTGATTAATGGTCATAATGCTTCCGGAATCCCCAGCTACAGTGTTCAGGACCCGGGACAAAACGCCGGATTTGTGTTCGAGCAAAAGAGATAAGGTAATAATTTTCTCTTTGCTGGCTTCATAAAATGGAAATACATAATCTTTATATTTATAATAGGCACTACGACTAAGCCCCATTTTTTCAACTGCTTCATTTATCGTTTTAATTTCGCCACGTTTCAAGATCTCTTTAACCTTAATTGTTTTTTTAATTGCTTCCGGAAGAATTTCCTCTCTAACTAAAAAAAATGTTGATTGGTCGGACATGATATTGCTCCTCCTCTTTAATATAAAAATTCCAGTAATAAAAGAATAATTTCTATTCACAAAAGACATTATATCATTTCATAAGATATAATGCTACAAAATATTAAAAAAATATAATATATGTCTCTTCAAGTATGACATTATATGATATATTCGCGTTTACCACTTCTTCGCATTAACTCTTGTAAAGCTGTGCGAGGGTTTTTGTTTTCGTAGAGAATCTGGTACAGACTTTTGGTTATAGGCATTTCAATATTTAATTTTTGTGCAATCTTATAAGCTGAAACTGTTGCATTTATTCCTTCAATGACCATGTTGGTGCCGGAACATATTTCTTCCAAAGATTTACCTGTTGCCAAGGCTTCTCCTGCTCTCCGGTTGCGGCTGTGCCCACTCGTACAGGTTGCAATTAAGTCCCCAACCCCAGCCAGTCCGCTAAATGTCTGTTGGTGAGCGCCCAGACTCATACCCAGCCGGGAAATTTCTGTCAGGCCACGGGTAATTAATGCTGCTTGGCTATTGTCTCCGAATCCCAATCCAAACATAATGCCGCTTGTCAAAGCGATTACATTTTTCAGGCTGCCGGCTATTTCAACGCCAACGACATCATGAGTTAAATATGGTCTAAAATAGTCGTTTAAAAAAACATTCTGCAGTTCTTCAGCGACGGAATCATTTTGACAGGCAATGACGGTTGCCGCAGGCTGGCGCAAAGCAATTTCTTCAGCATGGTTTGGCCCCGAAAGAACAGCCGTGGTCATCTTGGGGAAATAACTATTTACAATTTCACTCATACGTAAGCCAGAATTATATTCAAAGCCCTTGGTACAAGAAACCATAATTTTGTCAGAACACGAAGGAATTATAGATAGCCTATAACACAAATCAGCCATCCCATGGGATGGCACGACAAGTAACAATATTTCTGCATGGCTGACTGCTAAATTAAGGTCAGACGTTATTTCAATACTCTCAGACAAAACAAGATTTGGCAGGTAATCAGAGTTGCATCTTGTTTTACTTATAGCAAGAGCTTTCTCAGGATTACGTACCCAAAGCATAACTTTATGACCGTTATCATTCAAAACCTGGGCCAGAGTTGTTCCCCAACTTCCAGCCCCAATCACGGTTATATTTTTCATTATATTATCACTCTACTTTTTACTGTCTTTTTTAATATTATCCAAACTGCCTTTTTTAATTTTCGTTTCAGTTCCGGCTATCAGTCTCTTCATGTTTTCATAATGACGGACTATTACAAAGACACAGGCAGCCAGAGCAAATAATACTAGTTCAGTTGGATAGCCGCGCATGTAAGCAACAATTGGTGTAATAAATGCGCCTACAATGGAACCTAATGATACATATCTTGTAACAAATACCAACACAAGCCACACGGTAAAGGAAAAAATACAAACATCCGGCATAAATAATAAAATTAATCCTAAACCGGTTGCAACCCCACGACCGCCTTTAAAGCCAAGAAAAATGGAATAATTATGTCCAAGCAATGCCGCGATTGCCGTTAATAATTCCAGATGAAGATTAGCTTCCAGAAGATACCTTACTAATAAGACGGCTAAAACACCTTTGAAAACATCAGCCACAAGAACGATAGAAGCCATGCGTGCGCCAACTGTCCTGAAAACGTTGGTAGTGCCTATATTTTTACTGCCGTATTCTCTAATATCGATGCCGCAAGCCATTTTAACCAAGACAAGCCCGCTTGGAATCGAACCGAAGATATAGCCTATAACAATGGCCAAAACAATAGTCATCATCTTTACCTCTACTCTTCTTCATTCTTTCCACGAATAATTATGTGAATAGGAGAACCTTCAAAGCCAAAAGCCTCGCGCAATTTATTCTCTAGGTATCTCTGATAAGAAAAATGCATAATTTCCGGATCATTCGCAAAAATTACGAAGGTCGGCGGCTTGATCTTAACCTGGGTAGTGTAAAGTATTTTCAGTCGCTTGCCCTTGTCAGATGGAGGCGGATTTATTGCTATAGCGTCATTTACAACCTGATTCAAGATGCTGGTGGACACACGCATAGCATTTTGCTCTGCTACATAATGGATTACTTCAGGAAGACGGTGAATGCGTTGCGATGTAAGAGCTGAAACATATACAACGGGGGCATACTGCATAAAGATCAGTTCTGATCTCAGCATTTCGGTGAAACGCAAGGTAGCAGTATTATCCTTCTCGTAGAGGTCCCATTTATTAACAACGATGACTACGCCTTTACCAGCCTCATGAGCATATCCGGCAATTTTTTTGTCTTGTTCTGTAACACCTTCCACAGCATCCAAAACCATTAAGACAACATCTGAACGATCAACTGCACGTAAAGACCTTATTATACTGTATTTTTCGATAGGCTCGTCAATCCTTGCCTTACGGCGCATTCCTGCAGTATCAATAAACAAAAAGTTAATGCCGTCTTTGGTCACAGGAGTATCAATGGCATCTCTGGTAGTACCGGCAACATTGCTTACAATTGATCGCTCTTTGCCAACCAAAGAATTGAAAATTGAAGATTTTCCAACATTCGGACGTCCAATTATAGCAACCTTTATCTCATCATTGCTATCGCCTTCGCGTTCACCAATGCCCGCTGGGAATTTTTCCACAATGGCATCAAGCAAATCACCAAGATTCAAATGATTAGCTGCTGATATTGGAATCGGTTCCCCTATGCCAAGGTTGTAAAATTCATAAATCTCAATTTCTTGCTTTGGTGAATCTGCTTTATTAACTGCCAAAATAACAGGCTTTTTGGAAACTCGCAAAAGTTTTGCAACTTCCGCATCTTCTTGTGTTATGCCAGAACGTGCATCGCAGACGAAAAGAATTACGTCCGCTTCAGCAATGGCAATCTGTGCCTGTTGTCTGATGGAAACCGCAATTTCATCAGTGCTCATTATCTCGATACCGCCAGTATCGACAATCATAAATTCGTTGTCCAGCCATTCAGCATTCGCATATAAACGGTCACGAGTTACGCCCGGCGTATCTTCGACAATCGATATCCTGCTATTTGCAAAAATATTAAATAATGTTGACTTGCCTACGTTAGGTCTTCCAACGATGGCAACTATAGGTTTTCCCATTTAATCTTCCTCGCTCTCAATGATCAATTCCATCACGAGAATGTACACCGTTAAAAAAATAATGCTTAACAGCTTGCATATCCGTGACTAAATCTGCTATTTCTATCAAAGCTTGAGGAGCATATCTCCCCGTCGTAATAACTTCTGTTTTCCCTCTCATATTCTTTAGAAAATTGGCAACTTCTTCTATTGGCAACATATTATGCGCTAAAGCTATATTAAATTCATCAAGGATTACAATATCATATTTTTGCGATAAAATTGCTTCTTGCGCAATTGCCCAGCCTTCTTGCACCATTTTTAGATCTATAGGATCAGGATTACTAAAATCCACAAAACAGTCACGCCCAACTTGTTTCAGTTCAAAATTAGGTAAAAATTTTGCAGCAGAATATTCACCGTATCCAGGATCATCCTTCATAAACTGTATCATGAGTGTTTTAGCTCCATAGCCACTTGCTCTAAGAGCTACACCCAATGCCGCAGTCGTTTTGCCTTTCCCTGTACCGGTGTATACTTGCAATAGACCGTAACCTTTCATGACATCGTCCTCCTTATTTTGCCAATAATTGTTTAAGTTGACGCGCGTCAGCGGCGCATTCTACAATGCCTTTGTATGAATTTTTAAAATCAGCTAGACTTTTATCATCTAAGAACAAAAGGTCCTTATTTAAAACAATCTGCGGTAAAATAAGCCGTTCGAAGTCTCCGTGCTCTTCAACTGCTCTCAAAATGTCGGTTGCGGTTAGAAGACCAGTAACGTTAATAGTAGTACCGAAGAAAAAATTAGTAACTGGAACAAGTTTATGTCTGGTACCATGTTCAATATTATACTCTTCAAGCAATGGTCTTAAAATTTTATAGGCTGATTCACCAACAGGGATAAGTGCTTTTTGTAGCATATCATCATTTTGATGAATAACTTTTGTTTTCTCCCATTCCTCAAGAAAATTACGGCTTAAGCCTATACCATTTTCAATTTGAGGAAAACCATCATACTTTTCTGCTGGAGGAAGTTCAATCCCGGCGTTAATATAAAATTCATCGCCTAAATAAATAAAAGATTTTCCAATCTTTTGACGGCACATATCCTGCCATTTTTCTACTTGATGAATTACATTTTCAGCTTCAGCCTGAGTGAAAAGGCGCAATTTCGGCAAGTTTACTCTATTTTTGGTTATACCGACAGGTACAACAGCCATCGTTTTTATCATGGGCGCAAGAGAAAAAAGGTCAGAAAATGTCTTTTCCAAAACCTTACCGTCATTAAATCCCGGACACAAAACAACCTGAGTATGGATACTAATACCGTTATCAATAAGCCGTTTAAGATTAGTAAGTATTTCTCCGGCATTTTTGTTTTTCATCATATTCTGGCGCACTTGCGGGTCGGTTGCATGAACAGAAACATATAACGGTGACATATGCGTTTTGATGATGCGGTCATAATCACATTCATCCATATTAGTCAAAGTTAAAAAATTCCCATATAGAAAGGATAACCGAAAATCATCATCCCTGTCATACAGGCTGCTTCTCATATGCGGAATCATTTGGTCAACAAAGCAAAAAACACATTTGTTATGGCAATACCTGATCCCATCAAATACAGCAGACTCAAATTCTAATCCTAAATCCTCATCAGGACGCTTTTCAATTTTAAGATGACGCTGCTCGCCATTTTTGTTTTCAATAGTTAAATCAATCAGTTCATCCGCAGCCAGATAACTCAGCTCTATTATATCCATAGGGCTGGTTCCATTTACAGCAATTAGCTTTTCGCCTGGTTCTATACCATTCGCTGCGGCTATAGTATTACGGCGAACAGCGGAAATTAGGCCATTCATTTCATTAATTCTCCTAAACCATAAGATAAGCTTCAATATTGTAATTATAACATGAAACAAAAATAAAACACAAAGCAAGAGGAGCAATTGCCCCTCTCGCATAAAAACATATAGTCAACGTTTATGTGATAATCCAGCTAAATTATAACCTCTGCAATTAATATGCTGGTATAATTCACCGGAAAACAACAATGGTGTTTCTCTTAATGCTGATATACTGCTGCATCCGGTTAAAATCATAATGGTTCGCAACAATTGCAGCTTATCGCATATCTCTTGGGCGGTAGCAGCTACACCATCAACCATTACTTTGTTTAAAATATTGCCAGCCATGGCAACAGCATTTGCGCCAAGAGCAAGGGCTTTAGCTATATCGAGAGCACTTCTTATTCCTCCCGAAGCAATAATGCCAACCGAATTGTCAGAAACTGCGCGTGCCTCTAAAATCGAAAGTGCCGTCGGAATCCCCCAACCTAATAAGTTATTATATAAGTTATCTTTTCTGCGTGTTGCTTCGATAGCAATAAAGTTTGTGCCGCCAACCCCGCCGACATCGATCACGCTAACACCGCAATTTAGCAACTGCGCAACTTGCTGTTTCATCATACCACAACCGGTTTCTTTAACGATGACTGGTACCTGAACTTTGCTGCAAATTAATTCGATGTTCTGCAAATAACCGTAAAAATCTTTGTCGCCCTCGGGCATTATAAGCTCCTGTGCAACATTGAGATGAATCTGCAGACCATCTGCTTTTAACATTTCTACTGCACGCTCTGCATCCTCGACTCTGGCATTAGCACCCATATTAGCAAAAACGATGCCTTCAGGATTATACTTGCGAACAACCTCGAAACTTTTTATACCTTCGTTTCTTGTTACAGCACCATACTGAGAACCAACTGCCATTGCACAGCCAGTTTCAGCGGCTACTTCAGCTAGCATCTGATTTACATCAGCAGACTTATCAGAACCTCCGGTAATTGCGTTAATCAGCAGCGGATTATCAAGCTTGATACTGGCAATAGATGTGGACAATTTAAGCATTTGCATGTTTAGGTTGGGCAAACAATTGTGCATAAAGTTCACATCATCGAAGCCTGAAGATACTGGCCCGTCGCCAAGCAGCGCAGCGTATTTTATATGGTCCGCTTTCCGTTTTACACGAATCATCAATGCCTCCAGAAATAATTATTCTGATTTGATTGCTGAGAACTTTTCGGAAATATCAACTGAAAGTTCCGGCTTGTCATTTAAATAAGGGGTATACTCGGCCTGCTCTTCATCTTGGCGGGCTTTAGCTATGCTCAAGCCAACTTTCTTGTGTTTTTTATCAAGCTTAATGATTTTAACCCTGACTTTCTGCCCAATTTTAAGCGCATCTTCGGGTTTGTTGATTCTTTCATCGGATATTTCGGATATGTGAACAAGACCCTCAACGGCTTCAGTAATTTTAACTACAGCGCCAAATGTTAAAAACCTCTCAACAGTACCATCAAGAATTTGCCCTTCTCTTAATTCAGACGCTTCAGCCATCCAAGGATCTTCTGTAAGCATCTTTATGCTAAGAGAAATTCTTTTCTCTTCCTGGTCAATCTTCTTAATAAATACATCAACAGCGTCACCCTCTTTAAAGAGTTCTGAAGGTTTTTTTGTGCGATCCCATGACAATTCTGAAACATGGACAAGCCCCTGCAACCCAGGTGCAATTTCAACGAAAAGACCAAATTCGGCAACTTTTTTGACAGTTCCTTTAACAATCAAACCCTCATTGATAGTTTCGTAAGAAGCTTTTTCTGCTGCAATTTTTGCTTCTTTCACGGCTTGAATTCGTGCCGCTTTTTCTTCCCTGAATTTATTATCAGCTGCAAGCTTTTCAGATTTAAGTAATCCTCGGCGCGATAATACCAAACGTTTTTTGGCAATGTCTAATTCGATAATTTCTGCCTGCATATTTTTACCGACATATGCTGCGATATTATCAACACGATTAAGTTCCAAATGAGAAGCAGGAATAAAACCGACAACCCCGCTAACGGCCACGGTTAATCCACCCTTGACGGCAGCAAGCCCTTTGACGTCCAGTACTTTTTTGTCATCTGTTAAATTCTTAATAACGTCCCAAGCTTTTTCAGCCTCAGCTTTTATCTTAGATAATTCGACAAAACCGTCTTGATTTTCACTTGCTACTACCTTGACAGTTACAGTGTCACCAATTTTGACTTCGTTTAAAATGCTTTCTCTTGTTGCATCTAACGCCCATTGAGAAAAGGGAATTCTGCCCTCACTTTGGTAACCAAAGTCGACTATAACTTCCTCCTTCGTAATGGCAACAACCGTAGCGGTAACAGTCATTCCAAGATGCAGGTGCATGCCTTCTTTTTCCAACAAGCTCTCCATTGTTTCCATTGTTTCCATTTTATGAATAGCCTCCTTAATTAGCCAGTCGGGAGTAGAAGCTCCCGCTGTAATTCCGATAGTTTTACTTGCTCTTATCATATCTATTAAGATCTCGTCAGCTGTCTCTATATGAAAAGTATTTGTGCATATTCTTTTGACAATATCATATAAATGCCTTGTATTAGCACTGTTTCTTCCACCAATTACGAAAACAGTATCAACGTTTTTTGCTAACTGGACCGCGGAACTCTGCCTTTTAGCAGTGGCATCACAAATAGTTTTTTCAACCTTGTATTCACCACTCCTGTCACGCTGAAGAATCTTAATCATTTCTTCAAACTTTTCAACCTCAAAAGTCGTTTGCACGACAACTCCGTATTTATCAGCAGGTGGCACATTTTTGATGTCAGCAATAGTTTCTACTACGCATCCTTGCGGTCCTGCCCATGCTAATATGCTCTGTACCTCAGGATGATTTTTTTCTCCTATTATAACAGGCAGATATCCTCCTGCGGCCATACAGGCAACGCGTTTTTGCGCATTCAAAACATTCGGGCAAGTCGCATCAATAATCTTAAGACCTCTTGCTATAGCTTGCTCATAGACTTCTGGGGCAACTCCGTGTGACCTTAAGACAACTGTAGAATCTTCGGCAAAATCGCTTAGTTGAGCAAAACACCCAACCTTGTTTTTAGCGAGCATATTAATCATTTGGGGATTATGGATTAACGGGCCCAGAGTGGCCACATCATTATTTTCATTAGCTGCTTTTAAAGCTAATTCTACAGCGCGCTTGACACCGTAACAAAAGCCGCAATTTTCAGCAACAATTATCTTCATATTTAACCTCAATTTTTTTCTAACAATGTTTGGATTTCACGCATGAGCTCGTCCGTCTTGCTAATTATGACGTCCTTAGTTATCTGTTCATCCTCTAAAAAATAGATAGGACTGCCAAACTCAACTCTTACTTTTGGCCATAATCTTCCACTATTACGAATATTGGCGCCTTTCACAGCGGTAGGAATAATTACTGCCCTCGCTTTACCAGCCATCATCAAAGCACCAGGTTCTGCCTTGCCAAGCTTGCCATTTTTGCTTCTAGTACCCTCAGGAAAAATGGCTAGTACCTTCTCATCAAGAAGCAAATCAATACCATGTTTTATAGCACTTCTGTCTGCCGTGCCGCGTCTTACAGGAAAAGCACCCAATGTTTTATAAATGGCACCCAGGACAGGTATAAACAGTTCTTGCTTGGCCATAAAGTGTATTTTGCGGGGAGTCGCAACGCCTATTATAGGCGGGTCGAGAAGGCTTAAGTGATTACTCGCAATAACAACCGGACCATTCTTTGGTACATTTTCGGTGCCGGTTATTTCCAAACGCAGAAATATCTTTGCAAGCAAATATAATACTACCTTAATAATAGAATAAAACATATTAATTCACCTTGCAGATTTCCAGAATTTTATTGACTACTTCAGGTATATCCATTTCTGAAGTATCAAGAAAGAAAGCGTCTTCAGCGCATCGCAGCGGAGATATTTCACGCTCGCTGTCATACTTGTCGCGGGCAATGATTTCATCACGCAATTTCTGTTCATCCACAGTTTGATTCTTACCTAAAAGTTCTTTGTATCTTCTGTTTACTCGTTCTTCCACATCAGCTGTTAAAAATATTTTGACATTAGCATCAGGAAAAACAACCGTGCCAATGTCGCGTCCATCCAACACTACTCCGCCCTTTTTACCCATCTTGCGCTGCTGGCCTACCATAGCAGTACGCACGGCGGCAACGGCAGAAACCTTGGATACATTTGTTGTTACTGCTTGAGACCTTATCTCTTCAGTGACTTCTTCCCCATCAACGAATACACGGTTCAAACCATCTTCAGGTTTGAAACAAATGTTAATATCTTCAGCTAATTTCCCAGCCAGTTCTTCATCAAAAGGTAATCCCGACTGCAAAAATTTATAAGTAACCGCACGGTACATAGCTCCTGTATCAATATAAATATAACATAATTTTTCGGCAACCATTTTGGCGATAGTGCTTTTGCCGGCACCGGCTGGACCATCAATAGCTATTACAAGTTTTTTACTTTTCAAAAATAACACCCCTATTATGTGTATTAATTCTGAGCGGCAGCAATACCAGCTGCGTATCCCGTTGAAAAAGCAGCTTGTAGATTATAGCCACCGGTGTAACCATCAACATCAATAATTTCTCCTGCAAAATATAACTTCTTCACTATTTTTGATTCAAGCGTTTTTGGATTAATTTCTTTTGTCGAAACACCACCGGCAGTTATTATTGCTTCCGCCAACGGCCTTGTGCCGGTTATAGGAAATGAGAGGTTTTTCAAGCTATGTACCAATCGTCCGCGCTCCTCACGTGAGATCTGGTTGATCGGTTTCTCAGGATCAAGAAACGCAGCATCTAAAACGACAGGGATCAATCTCGCCGGAAGCAAATCCTTCATTCCATTAACAAGTTGTTTACGAGCGTAAGCAGTAAAGTCCCGCTGGATACGCGCATCAAGTTTTTGTTCGTCAAGTGCAGGTTTTAAGTCAATAATGAGGTCCAAATCTTTTTCCCCTTCTTCAAAGGAAGCCGAAACAACCTTGCTTAATGATAAGATAATTGGACCTGAAAAGCCGAAATGAGTGAATATCATTTCTCCAAACTCACGTCCAAGAACTTTAGAAGCACTACAAATAGAAACTTGAACATTGCGAAGTGATAGTCCCTGAAGATCCTTTATATAGCATGAATCACTTTCAAGCGGCACCAGTGAAGGTTTCAAAGCAATAATTGTGTGGCCGCAGGCCTTAGCAAGACGAAACCCATTGCCATCAGACCCTGTACCGGGATAAGAGGCTCCGCCTGTTGCTAAGATTACGGCGTCAGCCAAATATTTATGACCATCGACAGTAATAACCCCTTTGACCTGCTTATCTTCAATTAAAACACTGGAAACTAACTTGTCGGTTCTTATTTCCCCACCTAATGCACGAAAAATGTTTAATAACGTATCGACAACATCTTTAGCTTTATCTGTAACCGGGAAAACGCGCCCGCCACGTTCTACTTTTGTTTTTAAACCATGGCTTTCCAGCATATTAACTATGTCGTTATTTGAAAACCTATGTAAGGCACTGTTCAAAAAACGACCATTGCCAGGAAGATTTTTGATTATTTCTGGTATCTCACAATCATTTGTAATATTACAGCGACCCTTGCCCGTAATTAATATCTTACGTCCGGGAGCAAACATTTTTTCCAAAATTATAACCTGAGCACCTTGCTCCGCAGCAGCAATACCTGCTAACAAACCGGCAGCACCGCCACCAACTACTATAACATTACTCATGCGCATCTACCGCCTTTAAAAGAGCCTGCAGTTCTTCCTCATAAAGCGGCCTGTATTGACCACGGTTTAAGCCATTCAAAGTCAAGTTGGCGATTTTGTAGCGTTTTAACTGTCTTACAGGGAAACCAATATAGTCACACATACGTCTGATTTGACGATTTTTCCCCTCATGAATAGTGACATTAAAAACTGATAAATTCTTCACATGATCATATTCAACTAAATCAACCAGGGCCGGTGCTGTCACACCATCTTCTAATTTAACTCCTATTCTCAACAAATCTAATTTTTCTTGAGGAACAATACCGACGACAACGACACGGTAAGATTTATTAATCTCGTTTTTCGGATGTGTCAGCTTTTGCGCCAAATTGCCGTCATTAGTCAACAGAAGAAGCCCTTCAGTGTTGTAATCCAAGCGTCCAACCGGAAAAACTTTTTCCGTTATATCCTTTAGAAAATCCGACACAGTGCGTCTGCCTTGGGGATCAGCCATAGTGGTTACGACGCTCCTCGGCTTGTAAAATAAATAATATACTTTTTTCTCATTCTTTATTGGTTTCCCGTCAACAGTAATAAAAGCCTTTGGCCCAAATTTTGCTCCCAGCTCTTTCACTAACTTGCCGTTAACCTTAACCCTGCCGGACAAAATGATTTTTTCCGCTTCTCGCCTCGATGCAATGCCGGCGGCCGCAAGAATTTTCTGTAATCTTTCTTCCATTTCTATACCTCAATTTCAACTTCATTATATATTTTATCATAGACACTTTAACGGTGCCGACATTTTCAAAAAAACCGGAACGAATACGATCCGGTTTTATCACTCATCCTCTTCAACTTTTTCTGCTTGCCACGGCGATAAATCAACAGGTAAAGAAGGCAATTCATCTAATGAATTAAACCCAAAGGTTGTTAGAAAAAGATCGGTTGTTCCATACAAAATTGGTCTTCCAAGTGAATCCTTACGTCCTGTTTCACATATCAAGCCTGTCTCTAAAAGAGTGTTTACGACTCCGTCAACCTTGACTCCACGAATTGCTTCCATCTCTGACCTCGTTACAGGCTGTTTGAAAGCAACAATGGCCAGAGTTTCCATGGCGGCATTAGAAAGTTTTAATTCCTGTTGTGCAATAAGCTGCCTAATCAAAGTATCCATTTCAGGCTTAGTAACCAACTGATAGCCACCAGCAACGCGTCGTATGCAAATCCCTCTATTTTTACTTTCATAATCTTCTTCCAAAAGAGCAATCAGTCGTTCTACCGTTTCAGGCTCAGTTTGCAATATTTCGGCAATCTTTTTTTCTGACAAAGGTTCTCCAGAAGCAAAAAGCAATGCCTCGACATGCCCGCGCAGGTAATCATAGAACATTTGCTTCATCCTCTCTAAGAAAAATAAATATGCTTGAAAAAGGTTTGCCTTGTCGTATCGTAATGCGATTCAATCTTAACAATTCAAGTATGGCCAAAAATATTGCAATAGTCTCACTACGTTCTGTATTATTGTTAACTGCTGAATGAAATTCCATGGAAAGATTATTCTTTTTAAGATAAGAAAGAATATCCTTCATTTTATCCTGTACATTGAATCTTTGTCTTTCAATTACGGCGGACTCAGGCTCTTGCGAACACAATAAACCAGTTAAAGAATTAAGCAAGTCTCCAAAATCTAAAGGTTTAATTCTTTTCTTTAGTTCAGGCAATTGCATTGGCAGGCGCTGATAATAGCGTCTTGAGTCTTGCAGACATTCTGCCAATAATTTTGCCTGCGCTCTTATTTTACGGTATTCCACTAACATTTCCACTAACATTTGTCTTGGATCACTTTGCTCATCCTCGGCCTCTGCGGGTGGTTTAGGCAGTAACATTCTTGACTTTATCTGCAATAAGGTTGCAGCCATTAAAAGAAAATCGCTGGCAACATTCATATCGAATTCTTTCATGGCATTTAGATAAGCAATATATTGCTCAGTGATGTCAACAATAGGTATGTCATAAATATCAATTTTATCTTTTTCTATTAAATGCATAAGAAGGTCAAGCGGACCCTCAAAATCTTGGATCTTTATGCTGTAATTAGGCATATTTCCCCCTGCCTCTTATAATACATTCATTGCAGATTTAATTTCCTCCATGTTGGCAGCAGCAACTTTGCGTGCTCTTACAGCACCATATTCTAAAACTTCACGAATATAATTAGGCTTATTCTTTATTTCTTCACGCCTTATATGGATATCGGCCAACAAAGTATTCATTTTTTCAGCCAGACAATTTTTACACTGCACGCAGCCAATCTCAGCTTCACGGCATTGGCAGGCAATAACGTCGCTATTTTCCGGATTGAAGACTTTGTGAAAGGTGTAAACCGTACATATGTCCGGATTGCCTTTGTCTGTTTTTTTAATACGATTTGGATCTGTGACCATAAGACGTACGCGCTCTTTCATTTCAACAGGGCCGGCACCAAAAGGTATTGTGTTTCCATAGGATTTGCTCATTTTTCTTCCATCAATCCCAGGCAAAACTTTAGCCTTGGAGTAAACAGCTTGCGGCTCTGGAAAAACCTCTTTTTTATAAAGGAAGTTGAAGCGCCTAACCATTTCTCTTGTTAATTCCAAATGAGCTGCTTGGTCTTCACCTACAGGAACACAAGTAGCCTTATACAAAATAATATCAGCAGCCATTAAAACGGGATAGCCCAAGAAACCATAAGTGTTGATGTCTTTGCCTTGAGATCCAAGCTGCTGCAATTTATCTTTGTATGTTGGCACGCGTTCAAGCCATGAAAGTGGAGTCATCATTGATAAAAGCAAAAACAATTCAGAGTGCTCTTTAACATGGGATTGAATAAAAATAGTGTTTTTCTCAGGGTCAAGGCCGGCACTCAGCCAATCTATCGCCATTTCTCGGATATTATCTTGTAACTTAGACGTGTCTTCAAATGATGAAGTTAATGAATGTAAGTCGACAATCGAGAAAAAACACTCATAATCATTCTGTAATTTAACCCAGTTTTCTAAAGCCCCCATATAGTTACCGAGATGAAAACGTCCCGATGGCTGCATGCCACTAAAAATTCTACCTTTTGTCATACTTGCATCCCCTTTTTAAGAACATATCAAAAAACAAGTGATAATATTAATGAAACAGCATTCAAAAAAGCAGCCGCAAGAGGTCGCAAAATAAAACCGACTGCGCCCGTTAATAATAATGCTATTAAAATATACATGCTATACGGTTCAATTTTGAGATATTCATAAGCTTGCCTGGGCGGTAATACAGACAGCAGTATCTTAGAACCATCTAATGGCGGTATTGGAATTAAATTGAAAAATGCAAACCAAACATTATACAACTGGGTCCATATAAGAAACGTATATACTCCTTCAGTTAAAAAACCAAATTTACCCATGCCCGCAATCAAAAATGAAGCCATAAAAGCAAGAAAGAAATTGGCACCTGGTCCTGCGAAAGCAACCTTCATTAAACCCTCTTTATGGTTTTTGAAGTTTGAAGGATTTATAGCAACAGGTTTAGCCCAACCAAAACCTACGGTTATAAGCATCAAGGTTCCAATTACATCAAGATGAGCTAACGGATTAAGAGTTAGCCTTCCCATAGCTTTCGGGGTATGGTCACCCATTGATTCGGCCATCAATGCATGGGCGTACTCATGCACTGTAAGTGCAATCAGTAGTGCGGGAACGCGATACAATAAATCTACATCCATACCTAGCATTGGCAACCCTCCATTCAAAATTAATACTACTCTATTATACAAGATTTTAGCCGAAAAGCAAAAAGAAATACGGAACCGTAAAGCTTATCGGCTCCGTAGTAGTGATAATACTATTTACCGGTGAAAACTGGGATGCGTTTTTCTTTGAAAGCAGCAATTCCCTCAGCGCAGTCAGCTGTTCCCAAACATAACGTTTGAGCAGTTGCCTCTGTTGCCAGGACATCATCCAGATCCATGTCTGTTTTGTTAAGATTCGCCTTGGTTAACGCAATTGCTAACGGTGCTGCTTCTGCCAAACGTTCAGCCATTTTTTCTGTTTCTTTGGCAATGACTTCTGCTGGTAAAACATGGTTAACCATCCCCAATTGTTCCGCTTGTGAAGAATTTATTAAATCAGCAGTAAACATAAGTTCTTTGGCTTTATGCACTCCGACAGTTTTGGGCAAAAAATACATTCCGCCGCAGTCCGGTACTAACCCAACCTTTACAAAGCTTTGGGCAAAGCGAGCGCTATCAACAGCATATACAAGGTCACAAGCAAGCATAAGATTAGCTCCGGCTCCAGCGGCAACACCGTTAACCATCGCGATAATCGGTTTTTGAATTAATGTAATTTTTTTTGCCAACATGCCAACTTTTTCAATAAATTGCTTCTTAGCGCCTACTGAATCCAAAGTTTCCAAATAGGGCAAATCCCCCCCAGCACAAAATGCTTTCCCGGCACCGGTCAAAACAATCGATTTGACTGACTCATCGACTGCCACTTCGTCCAAAACAGAATGTAATTCGCTGACTAACTCATCGTTCATGGCATTCATGCTTGTGGGCCGATTTAAAGTTATCCAAGCGACTTTACCTTTTTGACTAACCAAAACTGATTTTTCCACAACTACTCCCCCTGTTCCTTGATATAGCATATTAGAAATTTTATGACAGAGAATTATAATAACTGATCTCCTCGACTAACTTTATAACTTAATAAGATAATGGCTGCAGATCTATAACGACATATTCTGATCTTACACCCAATCGAACCGGAATACCAAAAAAGCCATAACCGGAAGTTACAATAGCAGTCATATCACCAAAATCCTGACGACCATAATCAAGCTGATGAATAAGCTTTGTGAAAACTCCGTTCGGGAAAAAAGCCCCTCCATGTGTATGACCCGCAAGATATAGGTCATAGCCAGCATTGCTTGCAACATCAATCCTTCTTGGCTGGTGTTCCAACAATATTGAGTATTTAACTTTATTCTTTTCCGACAAGCGTTGTAAATATTCTGTCTGCTGATCTTTACTGAAGTCCTTAAGCCCGACAAGATGAATCTGGTCAAAAAGTTTGTCTTCATTGACTAAAACCGAAACGCCAATTTTACAGAGATAATCAATTTCTTCATCTGTTCTTCTATCAAAGTAATCGTGATTCCCCAATACAGCAGCTACACCCAGTCTAGCATCGATTTTCCCCAATGGTTTCATGCTGTCTTGTCTTTTTACGATTTCGTACCTGTCGTCAATTATATCTCCTGCGATAAGAACCAAATCAGGATTTTCTTTATTTATCCTACTAACCAATTTTTCACAGTAATCTTGTCCTAGAAAGGTACCTAAGTGTAAATCGCTGACTAAAATGATCCTTACAGGCCTGACAATTTTATCTGTCTTAATTATCTCGTAGCGCACAACAGGGTTATACGCTTCAATTGTACCTATAACCATACAAATAAAGATAATAAACAATCCAGCTTTTCTAAACCTGGCTGCATATATGCCAAAGTTACTTTTATTTTTACTTACTCGCTTCATAAAAGCTAAAATTAAATAATGAAGAATGGCCAAGAGGATTGAGTAATATAAGAAAAATGTCCATAACCCACCAAACAAAGCAAGTGCTTTTAAAACAGGAAACGGTAAATATGTTGCTAGAGGCCTGGATAACCAAAATATAAATGTAGCAAAAAACCATAATAAATATCCTTGTCTTTTTTTCAAAAAAACAAACTGTTGCCGATAATAAAACAAAGCCAAACATGAAGCAAAGAAATAAACTAAAAGAAAAACAGAAATAAACATCTTAAATCACCTTTGTCTTTTCTGTACCAAAAATAAAGTCGTAAGTTAAAAAACGAGCAATAATTTTTTTCATTTCTACCACCGCAAAAAAGACCAATTAGCCTAGGCAAATTGGTCTTTTTATTTTCTACTTTTTCTTTTTCAACTCTTCCAAAAGATATTCGTTCATAAGCTTTATATACGTACCCTTCATGCCAAGAGATCTAGTTTCGATTAAGCCAGCGCTCTCAAATTTGCGTAAGGCATTCACAATAACAGATCTTGTAATCCCTGCTTGATCAGCTATTTTACTCGCAACCAAAAGGCCCTCATTACCCTCAAGTGCACCAATAATATTAATTATTGCTTCAAGCTCCGAATAAGAAAGTGTCGAGAAGGCAATCTGCACCATAGCCCTCTTATGAGCGGCTTCTTCAATTTTAACATTGCGTTCATGAAGTACTTCAATGCCAATTACTGTCGCAGCATACTCGGAAAGAATTAAGTCTTCATCATTAAAAGGAGTATTTAATTTTGCGAGAATTAGTGTAGCCAGACGGTCACCGCCACCATAAATAGGCACTATTGTAGTATACTTGCCCTCAAAAAGGCATTTCGTATCACTTTTAAAAGCGCACATACGGTCTTGTAGCTCAACATTAGGAACTGTTGAACGACAGTTTTGCAAAAATCTGACATAATCGGCAGGGAATTGCGATTTGTCTAAAACTTGAGATCGCATAATCTCACATTCAAAATCATTTATTAAGGCATAACCCCGTACATGGCCCTCATTGCTTACAATATAAATATTGGAAACAATGATATCTCTAAGTGCCTGAACTAACCCTGCACAACCAACTTTACCTGATTTTTGCAACAGTTTGTTAATTTCTCTGGTTTTTTCTAATAATGTTTGCATGTCATCCTCTTCTCTCAATTTTTTTAAGCTCTTGGGTGATTATTTTGATAAACAGCCGAAATACGCTCGGTCGTAATATGAGTGTAAATCTGAGTTGTTGATAAATTTGCATGCCCTAACAATTCTTGCACAGCACGCAAGTCGGCACCATGTTCAAGTAAGTGCGTTGCAAAAGTATGTCTTATAACATGTGGCGATATGTGTTTTTGCAGTGCTAAGTCAGCTATATACTTGTTCAAGATCCTGCGAACACTTCTTGTAGACAACTGGGTGCCACGATGATTGATAAACAATTTTCCATGTTCTTTCACATTATACCGATGCATAATACGCACACGAGACTTTGCAAGATAAAACTCAACCGAATCAACCGCAGCATTACCAATCGGGACAATTCTTTCCTTGTTGCCCTTACCTAGCAGAAGAACATATCGGTTACCTAAATCAACATGTTCCAATGTAAGCCCAACTAACTCCGAAACACGGCAGCCTGTAGCATATAGTATTTCCAATAATGCCTGATCGCGAAGACCCAACTCGTCCCTTGCCGGGAGTTTAAGCAGTTCATTAATTTCTACTTCTTCCAAAAAGACAGGTAGGCGTTTGTCCAGTTTCGGCGTTCTTACTTTCGTAAACGGATTCGATTTAACGAAATTTTCACGCATTAAAAACCTATAAAAAGAACGCAAAGAAGAAATACGCCGTGCTATCGTTCTTCTAGCGTATTTCTCGTCATTCATAATTGCAAGATAGGCACGTATATCCAAAACCGTAACTTTGCCCCATGAAACATGTCCGGCCCTATTTTGCAAAAAGGCGACAAATAATCTGATGTCCGTCTCATAGTTTTTAATAGTAAGTAATGAACTATTTTTTTCTATCTCTAAATATCTAAGAAAAGCGGATAATCTAACAATCGAAACAGTGTCTTCCATCACAATCCCACACTTTTTAGATACATAACTAGGTAAATGTTACCACAGCATAAAAATTTCTGCAAGATTACTTTTTTAACTGCTGCAAAGTATCCTCCAAAGCTAAAAGTCCTCTTTCAGCAATTTTCGCATTTTTCTCTTTTTTCTTTCTGATACGGATGTTAAGAGCGGGCATAAGTCCAAAGTTAACGTTCATCGGCTGAAAGTTTTTTACATCAGCATTGCTAATATAGTGCGAAAGAGCCCCATGCGCTGTTTCATCAGAAAAGTCAATTGAAGCTTTGCCTTGAGAAACCATGGCAACGTTTAAGCCTGCAATTAGTCCTGAGGCTGCTGATTCAACATAACCTTCGACACCTGTCATCTGGCCTGCAAAATAAAATCTTGGGTGTTTCTTCAAGCAAAAATGCTCATCAAGCAATTGTGGAGAATTAATGTATGTATTCTTATGCATAACGCCATAGCGAACAAATTCAGCATTTTCAAGTCCCGAAATCATACCAAAAACACGCTTTTGTTCGGGCCAAGTTAAATGAGTTTGAAAACCAACAAGATTATATAAAGAAGCTGCGGCATCATCCTGCCGCAATTGAACAACAGCATAGGCTTCTTTGCCTGTAGCTGGATCAAGCAGACCTACCGGCTTCATCGGTCCAAATCTCATGGTATCCTCCCCGCGTGAAGCCATTTCTTCTATTGGCATACACGCTTCAAAGAATACCTCTTTTTCAAATTCTTTTACTACTGTTGTTTGCGCGGTGCGCAGCTCTTCCCAGAAGTTAATATACTCTTCTTTGGTGAAAGGACAGTTTAAATAATCAGCGTCTCCTTTATCATAACGCGACGCACGGAAGACTTTGCTATAATCCAAAGAATCAGCCGTCACGATTGGAGCCGCAGCATCAAAGAAATACAAGTAGTCAGCTGCAATCAAAGTTTTAATATTTTCCGACAGGGCCGACGACGTAAGCGGACCTGTCGCAACAATAACATAGCCATCCAACACTGAAAGGTCTACAACTTCTTCATAAATAACAGTTATTAAGGGATGATTCTTTATCAAATCTGTTACCTCTTGCGAAAAGCCCTCCCTATCAACTGCCAGCGCTCCTCCTGCTGGGACTTTGTGAGCATCAGCACATTTTAATATAAGCGAATCCAAACGTCGCATTTCTTCCTTCAGCAGCCCTACCGCATTTTCTACATTATTAGCTCTTAAAGAATTACTGCAAACAAGTTCCGCGAAATTATTTGTCTTGTGAGCATCGCTTTTTTTCAAAGGGCGCATTTCATGCATTATAACGGGAATATTTCTTTTTACTAGTTGCCAGGCTGCTTCACATCCTGCTAAACCAGCTCCAATTACATGTACATGCTTCAACAAACCATCGATCATTAAATCATTTCTCCTTCGAATTTTCACAGGCTGCATTGGTGCAGTAAATATTTTTTGTTCCGCTTTTACCGGTTTTTTCGACTAACATTCCTTTACATTTCGGACATGGATCTTTGACTGGTTTATCCCATGTAGTGAAGTCGCATTCAGGATACCTCTCGCATCCATAAAAAATTCTTCCGCGTTTTGTCTTGCGTTCAATAACTTCTCCCTGACCACATTTCGGGCAGTTAACCCCTGTTTTTTTGAGAATAGCTTTTGTATTCCGGCATTCCGGAAATCCGGGACAAGCTAAAAAAGTACCAAATCTTCCATGTTTGTAAACCATCATTCTACCGCATTTATCACATTTTACATCGCTGACTTCGACTGGCATCTCAATGATGGGCATCTCCTTTTCAGCAACCGCGAGGGCTTCTGCAAAAGGATTATAGAAGCGCTGTAAAACCTTGTTTTTATCAACTTTATTATCTGCAATCTCATCCAATTCTGATTCCAGTGCGGCCGAAAAAGAAATATCAATGAGATTGTTAAAATAATTAGTCAGAAGTTCCAAAGTTAGGATACCCAATTCTGTTGGAACTAATTTTTTGCCGTCTTTAGCAATGTAATTTCGTTCCAGTATGGTCTGAATAGTTGGCGAATATGTACTTGGTCTCCCTATTCCTTTGTCTTCCAATTCTTTAACCAGCGTCGCTTCAGTATAATATGGCGGTGGTTCAGTAAAGTGCTGCTTAGCAGGCTGTAATTCCGCAACCTTGAGCTCTGTTCCGGTCTCTAAAAAAGGAACCTGTTTTTCCTTCTCTTCCGCCAGTTCTTTTTTATCGCTTAACTTTAAGAAACCTTCAAATTTTAAAAGAGACCCACTAGCATTTAAATTGTAATCTCCAGCTTGAATAAGAAGTGTGGTTACATCATAGACAGCCTCGGACATTTGACTTGTTATCGCACGCTTCCAGATAATGCTATAAAGTTTTAACTGGTCTTTTGTTAAATATGCTTCGATTGAATCAGGAGAACGGTTTATACTCGAAGGCCTGATTGCCTCATGCGCATCCTGAGCATTCTTTTTGCTGCTGAAAACGTTTGGTTTGCCAGGCAAATAGTCCGCCCCAAATACACTTTCTACATAGTTTCTGATATCAGCAACTGCCGTCTCAGAAAAACGCACTGAGTCGGTTCTCATATACGTTATCAAACCCACAGAACCTTCCTTGCCTATGTTTAGGCCTTCATACAACTGTTGCGCAAGCATCATGGTTTTCTTCGTGGTGAAGTTCAGCTTTTTGAATGCCTCTTGCTGTAAGCTGCTGGTTGTAAAAGGTGGCATAGGTTTACGCCTGCGCTCTTTTTTGTTCGAGTCTTTGACAAGATAATTCGCTGCCTTTAAATCTTGTTCGACCTTTTCGGCCTCATCCTTGTTACTTATTTCCAGTTTTTTGTTCTTGTATTTAGCAACATCAGCACTGAACTGCGGCGCCCTTTGGCCTTCCCGCAAATTAACAGAGATAGTCCAGTATTCTTTTGGAACGAATTGATCTATCTCCTTCTGTCGGTCGCATATTATCTTAACCGCTACAGATTGAACCCTACCGGCACTAAGGCCTTTACGTACTTTGCGCCAAAGCAAAGGGCTTAATTTATAACCTACAATACGGTCCAGGATACGTCTTGCTTGTTGCGCGTCTACTTTGCTTAAATCTATGCTTTGCGGATTCTTCAGTGCGCTTTTTACGGCTTCATTAGTTATTTCATGAAATTCAATCCTGCATTTATCTTTAGGATCAACTCCAAGAATATGTGCCAAATGCCAGGCAATGGCCTCACCTTCGCGGTCAGGGTCAGTCGCGAGATAGACTTTATCAGCCTTTTTAGCGAGAGTTCTTAATTCTTTGACTAAATCTCCTTTACCACGAATATTGATATACTTAGGTTCAAAGTCATTCTCAATATTCACACCAAACTGGCTCTTCGGTAAATCACGCAGATGTCCCATCGAGGCGCGAACTATGTAATTTCTTCCCAAAAATTTTTCTATTGTTTTAGACTTAGTCGGTGATTCGACTATTACTAAATTGTTTGCCATCAAGCTTCCTCCCTATCGACGTATGTACCTCTTACCTACCTGCTCAGAAATATATCCATTAACTTGCAAATTCAACAAAACAGAACTGATTATATTTAGTGGAAGTTGTGTTGCAAACACTATTTCTTCTAATGATTTCGCCTCACTAAAACTAAGTGTCTCAATAATCTTATTTGTTATATCAGCAGAATCTTTTGACAGACCGGCGAATAAGTTGGTCATGTCATCTTTGTTTTTCGGTGTTTTGTGCAATAATAAATGAAAATCCTCCAGAATGTCCTCGGGTCTGTCAACAAGTTTTGCGCCTTCTTTTAGCAGCAAATGAGAGCCGACACTTGTTGGAGAAAAAATGCTACCAGGAATGCAATAAACATCACGGCCTTCGTCCATAGCGAACTCGGCTGTTATCATTGCCCCGCTTTTACGAGCGGCTTCCACCACAAGTACTCCTTGCGCTAGCCCGCTAATAATGCGATTTCTAGCTGGAAAATTTGTGGCAAGCGGCTCTGTTCCTGGGGGAAATTCAGTTATTATTGCGCCATTATCTGTTATTTGTTTAAATAATTGAACATTTTCATGTGGATATACCACGTCTATACCACAGCCAAGAACTGCAACAGTAATTCCTTCAGCTTTAAGGGCTCCCTTATGTGCTGCGGTATCAATACCTCTGGCTCCGCCACTAACAATAGTTAACCCTGCAAGCGCCAAATCCTTGGCAAAAGTTTCAGCAACATTCAACCCATAAGGAGATGCTTTTCTTGATCCCACAATTCCCAGAACATTATTAAGACACTTCAATTGTCCTTTCATGTATAAAACCGTTGGCGGGTTCTGTATATTTTTTAATTGTACTGGATAATCCTCGTCGTCAGTTGTCAGCAACTTTACTTGGTTATTACGACAATAGGAGCGTATCTCTTCAGGAAAGTCCTTTCGTCTGTTACGAACAATCTTTTCGCATTTATCACTCGCAAGTAGTCCCGTTGAGATTAACTCTTGTGTATTTGCTGCATATGCCCGGGCCGAATTGCCAAAAAATTGAATAAGTGCTTTTGTTTTTTTATAACTGAGCTGATATGTTCCACATAATGCTGCCTGATAGTATCTTTCCGTACGAATCGCCTCTATTTTTGTCACGATGATTGGAGCACGAACAACAATTGGAAATAATCGTTAGTTCAATGTCTACATCAAGTCATTATAGTTCGTAAAATTACGACGGTCAAGTAAACATCATGATTCAAGCCTATCGATAATAGTTTTTGCAATATTTTTGGCTGCTTCCGGTTTTGCCAGATTTAATATTTCGCAGCTAGTCTCGTTCCAATATGCCTCTATGATATTTAAGACATCTTCCGGTGTATTTGCAATATCAGCCGCCCCTGCGCTCTTGAGATATTCTGCGTTTGCTTCTTCCTGTCCTGGTAACGGTTTATATATTATGTAGGTTAACTTTGTGGTTATCGTTTCTGCGGCTGTCAAACCTCCGGCCTTGCTAATTATAATATCAGCGCCATGCATTAATTCAGCTATTTTTTCAGTAAAACCATATACCTCAAATGCCGAAGACATATTCTTTAATTCCAGTGCTAATTTCTTATTTCTGCCTGTAATAGCAACAAAACGCGTTTTTTTCGGAACCCGCCCAATTATTCCTTGGAGTATTTCTTTCATCGGCAGTAATCCTTCTCCGCCACCCATTAATAGACAGACCTTACTGTCTTCTTTCCAACCAAACTTTTTTCGTATTTCTTCCCTATTATACTTTTGTCTAAAGGCGCTGCGAACAGGTATTCCGTAATAATGCAATTCTTGTCCGGGCAGCGGAGTAATCGCCGGCTTCAAATCGTCAGCTGCCAGGAAATAGGCGTCAGTACCTTCACATAACCACCATTTATGGATAGTAAAATCTGTTATTACCGATGCAAGCAACAGCTTATGGTCTTTGTACTTCTTTTTATAAGCCGAAATTATACCAGCAGGTGTTGCGTGAGTCGCAATGACTACGTCAGGATTGCTTTTACGCAAATAGTTGTCTGCCAAAAAAGCTAACAAATTGTTTATAATATTACGCAGCCAAAGAGATCCGGACGGGTTGTTTCCCCATTTATAAGCAATTTCATATAACCCCGGGATATGCTTAAGAACAGCTAAATAGCTCCTCAAAACAATTTTACCCAATATTGCCGGGAAGAAATCAAAAGCACTACCCAACAAAATTTCGCATTCATCGTTCTTTTCGAATTCTTCCTTTAAAGCCTCCGCTGCCAGCGCATGTCCGGAACCTATGGGCGCAGACATAATTAAAATTTTGTATTTTTTCTTTGTCATATCCAAGCCCTCTTAACAGAATAATAAAGTAATACACATTAATTATATAGCAAATTGCTACACTTACTTGCATATTAGAACGCTATTATTGTATCATAATTGTTAAGCATTACAACATCCATTTTCAATAACAACATTCGCATTACAACAATTAAGGAGGATAAAATGAAAAAAAGACCACCACTATCTACTTTTAATATTCCCATTGATAAAATTAAGTCTGGCTATTACAGTGATGATTATTTCCTGCGCACAGCGGAAATATTAAATAAAGATAATCACCATCCACGCGTCCTTATGCAGGTCTTTCAGAGAGAACATTGTGTTTTATGCGGTGTTGACGAAGCAATCGCTATTATCAAAACTTGCGCCTTCAATCCGGAAAACATTACTATTCATGCGCTGCATGACGGTGATGAAATTGCACCTTGGGAAACTTTCATGACAATTGAAGGTGATTTAGCCGATTTTGCCCATCTTGAAACGGTTTATCTTGGAGTTATGGCCAGACAAAGCCGTATCGCAACAAATGTTCGACGTGCAGTTCAAGCAGCAGACGGCAAACAAGTTCTGTTCTTCTCAGCCCGTTATGATTCTTATCTTACGCAAGAACAGGATGGTTACGCTGCAATGGTCGGAGGTATTAAGAGCTTCTCAACTGATGCAAATGCCTCTGCTGCCGGCGTCGAAGGACTGGGCACTATCCCGCATGCGCTGATTGCAACTTATGGCGGTGATACTGTTGCAGCTACACTTGCCTTCGATAAGTATATAGACCCTTCAGTCAGCCGAATAGCTCTTGTTGATTTTGACAATGATTGCGTCAATACTTCACTGGCCGTAGCACGTAAGTTAGGCAAAAAATTGCAGGGAGTACGTTTAGACACATCAAACAACATGGTTGATAAGACGATACAGTCCCAAATGGGTATCTTCCCTCCCACAGGCGTCTGTAAGGAACTGGTAGCAGCAGTCAGGAATGCTCTTGATGCCGAAGGTTTTGACTATGTGAAAATTATTGTCTCCGGCGGTTTTGATGCTGATAAAATTGCTGAATTCGAAAATTTAAAGGTTCCAGTAGACACTTATGCTATTGGCAGCAGTTTTTTTGATGGCAATATTAATTTTACCGCAGATATCGTTTTAAGCGACGGCAAACCTTGTGGCAAAGCTGGCAGAAAATACTTGCCAAACGCCAGACTTGAACTGGTTGATTAATACAAATAGTAAAGGCGCTATCATACATGTATGATAGCGCCTTTTTCAGTATTAGCCTCTTTTAAAAATGCCTAGTGGTTTTCCTAATGGCCAGAACTGACGTCCGAAGAAATTGTTTAAAAAGATTGCACTTGCTCCGTACAGAGAAAGTAAGGAAACAATCAATTCAGAATAAGCTGCCATTGAATGTGCCCAATGACCGCCAAGGCCAAGTGTATCCAAAGTAAGACCAAGAAGAAGCAGGTCAATAAATACCATATCAGTAAACAAGAATAAATTTGCTTCTGCAGCCGCAATAGTACCTACACAGGCAAACAGAAAATAACCTAGGAAAGCAAAACCCAAAGCTTTGGGATCTATGCCCGCAACCAAGCCAGACCCAAAACAACCTGCTTTTATCATCCAGCTCATTGCAACGCCTGACCAGAAAAAACCAAACGCACCGAAAATTGTTGCACCAAAGATGTTTTTGTGACAAAAATCGAAATATGAAGCCAATAATTGGGCGAAAGAACCCATAAACAGCGCCCACGGGAGTACCCAGGATACCCCGCTTACTATACCAAGTTTCTGTGCTGAAGCCACCAACGTTACTATTGCTAAACCTAGCAATCCTAGTGGCGTGGGATCTGCAACCGAAATTTGCACCTGTTGCGTTGAATTACTTGTACTCATTAACATGCCTCCTTTATACTTTGTAAGTAATTATAAGTACTTTACTTACAAATAGAGTTTAAAGATAAATCCCCAAAATGTCAATTAATTCTTCATAATAATAATCTTTTTTCGCATTTTTCAGATATCTAAGAAAAGTAACAAATATAACAATATGTCAACATATATTTCATGATTCTTCAAGTCAATGTCGTTTCGCAGCTTTACAAATAAATTAGTATTAAACCCAAGAAAAGGCCCTTCCTCAAGTCAAAAAGACTCAGCCATAAAAAGCTGCATTTTTGGTCTTTGCAGGAAGGGCGGATTGTTTTAGATATTAATAATTTCTTGAAAAATTTCTTTGTTCTGTTCTAACATTGACTGGCTTCCTACTACGCAATAGTAATCTTCGCTTAGCAAGTCTCTTACTAAAACAGCCAAATTAACAATATCTTCATTTTTAACGTCAATAACCTCTAAACGCTCCTTCTGACGCATTTCATCGGTTATTTCTTTTAATGACATAATACATGCCCTTTCCAATAACATTGAATTAGTTAACGGTGTGTCCATTCCACTTACGGTACCAATAACATATTTCTTTAGCTCCCGCTCTGAAACCATGAAATTTTCCAGATAATCTGGCAGTTCTTTATAAACCTGAAGTGTTTTCTTCAAATTTGGATCGCGGTAAGAAGAAAAATACGCCACACCGTTACGGTCGAATCGCGCACTTGCACCGTAAGCGCCACCTTGAACTCTTATTCTATTCCAAAGGTAATCATAGCGTAAAATAGTTTCCAAGACCTTCAAGGAACCAGTATATTCATAACCATTCTTTCTATAATTGCCACCGGCTGCTACATATTGAACTTTGCCATTGGTTGCAATTCCTTCATTAATTTGAGGCAATGAAATTATTTCAGCATGCTTTCCCGCGTATTCAGACTCAGGTAGTATAGAGATAAATGCTTCACCAGCTTCTGCAACTTTTTCACGATCAGTTTCTTCGCAAGAGAAAGCAAACAATAATTTACTGCTATGAAAAAGCACCCCAAGCAATTGTTTTAGTTTCGCTTGGACATCAAGGAAACTACTTTCAAAATTTGCTGCTAGGTTTTTAATAAAGTGATAGTAGCTAAGGTAATCTTGTTCGTTAACGCGTGATGCAAGAGAAAAATATGAACAAAGCCGCGTGCAGGCAACACTCTGCCCTCTATTGAAAAACTGGCTGTCCCAATCGGTCTTGATCTCATTAACTATTTCGCAAATTCTTTTACTATTATCGAAGTTACTGGTTAAAGAAATATTACGAAGAATTTCGAACAACTTCTCAATTTTTACAGTCAGAACTTTAGCCTGAACGGCGAAACAAATGGAATAATCATCGGCGTTGTCATTCTTGGAATATGCTGAAAGCTGAAATCCAACACCGCCCGTATACTTGTTTGTCGCAGTAGCAAGTGACTGGTAGGTAAAATCCTTTGTATCCACCTTGCCGAGTACATCGCTTAGAAGATACGCATATGGCAACAAATCCCTCTTAATACCGGTAAGATCAAAATACCAGTTCATGTAGGCTATCTTGTTGGTTTGCCCCGGTAGGTAAAGGATTGCCTTATCGCCCTTATAAACTATTTCTGACGGTATAGGGTCAATTTCTCTTCTGAGATCGCTGCGTTCCAGTACCGGAATAGATTCCAGTGCTTCTGGTGTGTCTTCGCTTGTTTGCAGTTGACACAATATTTTTGTCTGCTCAATAAATTCTTCCAATTCGTCTTTAGTCAAAGAGCTTTTAATTTTCTCTAATTTTTTTGTTTCTCTTAGTTGGTCACACTGCTCTTTTCCTTTTTCTGGACAAAGCGTTATCAATACTTTATGTGTATTATCAAGAATGTAATTTTCAATAAGTTGCTCGAAATATCTGGTTTTAATTCCATCACGCAGTTCTTGCAAAATTCCTTCATATCGCATGCAATCAAACGGATTACCATCATATAACCAACTATCCATGCAGCTTATGCCATAAATCAATCCTTTTGGGTACACGCCGAAATCAGCTTCTCGTAGTTTGAATTCGAAAGAATTCAAACCTGCCTCCAATAATTCTTTGTCAATACCATTTATCGTAATGTCCTGCAAAGTTTTGTAAGTGATACTAATAAATTTGTCACGCATTTCCGGCTCAGACCCAGCTACCTTAACGGAAAAAATTGGCTGCAGATAGCTACCCGCATAGGAGCCATAGATGTCGCTGCCAATACCTGCCTCCATCAAAGCGATTTTCAGGGGAGCGGAATTTGACTCCAAAAGGATTGTTTCCAACAAACGCAGTGCCGCCGAAGTTTTTATATCGGTTGCTTCGCCAACTACAACATGAAGTTCGTGATATGTTTTCCCTTTGGTCTCGTCGTTTTCAGAGACCGGATAAGTGCTTGCAATATCTTTTGTTTTAGCAAACGGTTGCTGCTTGGAAATTTTTGAATTAACGAGTCCGCTTCTATTAAAATTCTTCAAATACTCGGCGTCCAAGAATTCCAAGGTTTTAAGAATATCAAGGTCGCCATACAAATAAATGTAAGAATTTTCCGGACTATAGTAGGTCTTATGGAAATCCAAAAATTTCTCATGCGTCAACTCAGGAATTGAATCAGGATGCCCCCCAGATTCAAAGCGATAAGCGTTATCAGGGAACAATGCCTGCATAGAGTCATAATCAAGCAATGCATCTGCTGAAGAGAATACTCCCTTCATTTCATTGTACACTACTCCGTTGTATTTGAGTGGCTCATTTTCATCAGAAATTGAATAATGCCACCCTTCTTGTAAAAGTGTATATTGATTTTCATAAATCAAGGGATAAAATACGGCATCAAGGTAAACATCCATTAAATTATGGAAATCTTTATCGTTCCTACTCGCTAACGGATACATAGTTTTATCTGGATATGTCATAGCATTCAGGAAAGTGTTCATGGACCCTTTAACCAATTCGACAAATGGTTCTTTAAGTCTATATTTACGGGAACCACACAAAACAGAATGCTCTAATATATGCGCCACGCCTGAATCATCATTAGGCGGTGTACGAAAGCTTATTGAAAAAACCTTATTATCATCCTTATTACCCAAATATAGAACCCGGGCTCCACTTTTGATATGTTCCAAAAGGGACGCGTCGGACTTTAATTCTTCAATATATGTAGTCTCCTTAACAATGAAACCTGAAAAAACACCATTAATCTCTAATTTCATGGTTACCTCCTCAAATGTCCTAAATAATGTTCTAAATAAATTGTACTTATGCGTTATATTTTACCACAATTCTCACCATTAATCTTCTATATTGGCTAGAATATCCAGTTAATCATGTAATCATGAAAATACTTGAAAAAAAGAAATATTTCGGATAAAATAATAACAAGACATCTTTTTGGAGTTTTTTTGACATAATAATGACATCATATGGAGGTAATTGTCAATGGAACCAGCACGTTTTACATTAAGAATACATCCCATTATTTTAAAAAAGCTAAAAATTATTGCAGACAACAACGGGCGGTCAGTGAACAGGGAAATTGAGCAAATATTAAAATGGATTGTAGATGATTACGAAAACAAATGTGGTAAAATCAAAATTGATGATTAAAAAAACCTGCATCTTAAGATGCAGGTTTTTTTTGATTTAATGATTTAATCGAAATATTTGACACCAGAAAGGAATATTTTTTGGTCCTTGTTTCCCGCGATATTTTTCATCAAACCCGGTACGAAACGTTCAGAATGACCCATTTTACCAAAAACTCGTCCGTCTGGGCTTGTAATACCTTCAATAGCGTATAACGAACCATTAGGATTATAAGGCATTTTCATCGTTGGGAAACCATTATGATCAACGTATTGTGTCGCTACCTGGCCATTATCAAACAAACGCTTGATTTCTGCCTCAGAAGCATAAAAACGTCCTTCTCCATGTGATACCGCGACAGAATGGATATCACCCGGCTCAACGCAATTAAGCCAAGGAGACATATTTGATATAATTTTTGTTTCAACAATCTGTGAAACATGTCGGCCTATTGTGTTAAAGGTTAATGTGGGATGTTCAGGCAAAGTATCAACAATTTCGCCGTAAGGCACTAAACCCAGTTTTATAAGTGCCTGAAAGCCATTACATATGCCTAGCATCAAACCATCACGCTGCTGTAACAATTTATTAACCGACTCTTGTATCTTTTTGTTGCGGAACATAGTTGCAATAAATTTTCCGGAACCGTCCGGTTCGTCTCCGGCACTAAAACCGCCTGGAAGCATCAATATCTGGCAATTATCAATCATTTTCACCATAGTGCCAATAGAATCGTTTATTGCTGCTGCTGACAAATTCCTTATGACGAATACATCGGCGATACCACCGGCAGCGTTAAAAGCAGCCGCTGTATCATATTCACAGTTTATACCTGGGAATACAGGAATAAATACTCGTGGCTTAGCGATAGAGTAAGGGGCTGTTAATGGAAGATGCGGCTTATAGGTTGGCTGCGCGATAACTTGATTGTCTCCATCCGTCTCTGCTATGCGCGGAAAAATAGTTTCTAAAGGTTTCAGATACATATTTCCTATTTCTTGCAAATGTATCTGAGTATCATTTAACGAAATAAAGTCATTACAGGTTACATGCCCCAGGTTGATGTACTCAATGCCTTCAAAAACATCTTCAGGGGTAAGACCATCGGCCAATTCTATAATAAATCCGCCTGGCTGTAAGGTAAATAAGCTATCAGTGTCGTTAAAAGGTTTAATAAATTCAAAGCCTAGACTATTGCCGAGACACATTACAGATACAGCAGCTGCTATACCGCCTTCTTTAACAACACTTACCGAAACAACCTTCTTGCTCAATATTGACTTATGAATTGCTCTGGCATTTTTGCGCAAAACATTAAAATCAATAACTTCATTTTTGTCTCTCGGCGCAGGAACAAAAATAACATTGTTGCCAACGGACTTGAATTCTGAAGAAACTGCATCTTCACCTTTGATTACATTCACAGCAAAAGATACTAATGTTGGGGGTACGGTTTTATCCATAAATGTTCCCGACATGCTATCCTTACCGCCAATTGCGGCAATTCCAAGAGAATCCATGGCAACAAAAGCACCCAAAAGAGCACTGAAAGGCTGCCCCCAAGTTTCTGTATTATTAAGTTTCGGGAAATATTCCTGCAATGTCAGATGTATTTTGTCTGGGTTAGCGCCCAGTGCCACAGCACGGCAAACAGACTCAACAACAGCATACATTGCCCCATGGAAAGGACTCCAGCATGCAACATCAGGATTATAACCGCAAGCCATAACTGAAGCGGAATTGGTGGTACCATTAATTACCGGTATACGCGCTACCATTCCCTCAGTTGGTGTTAATTGAGTTTTACCGCCAAAAGGCATAAGGACTGTCCCTCTGCCTATAGTGCTATCAAATCTTTCAGAAAGACCTTTTTGACTACAAACATTAAGTCTGGAGAGATTTGAAAGCCAAGCTTGTTCCAAACTGCTGCTATTAGCAACGGTAACGGGAACGCGATCAAATACACATTCGTCGGTAATTTCTTTAACTACAATATCAGTTTTTTGGGAAACTCCATTGGTATTGAGGAAAGCCCTTGATAAGTCAACTATCCTCTCCCCGCGCCAATACATTACAAGGCGGGAATCCGAGGAAACTTCGGCAACAACTGTTGCTTCCAAATTTTCTTTATCTGCATAACTGATAAAAGTTTCTCTGTCTTTCGCTTCAATTACTAAAGCCATTCTCTCTTGTGATTCCGATATTGCCAACTCGGTACCATCAAGGCCTTCGTATTTTTTAGGAACTTTGTCCAAATTAATAACGAGTCCGTCAGTTAACTCACCACAAGCTACAGATACGCCGCCAGCACCGAAATCATTGCATCGTTTTATCAGCTTAGTAACTTCAGCGTTTCTGAAGAGACGTTGGATTTTTCTTTCCGTCGGAGGGTTACCCTTTTGCACCTCTGCTCCACATGACAATAACGATTCGACGGTGTGTTCTTTCGATGAACCTGTTGCGCCGCCACAACCGTCGCGACCAGTGCGCCCGCCCAACAAAACAATCAAATCGCCTGGCTTAGGTTCTTCACGACGCACGTTACTTCGTGGTACTGCACCGATGACTGCACCCAATTCCATGCGTTTGGCTACAAATTTATCATGATAATATTCTTGAACGTGCCCTGTAGCCAAACCAATCTGATTGCCATAAGAACTATAGCCATTAGCTGCACCAATGGTAATTTTTCGTTGTGGCAATTTACCTGGCAAAGTGTCTTCAATCGGAGTGCGAGGGTCACCGCAGCCTGTTACACGCATCGCTTGATAAACATAGGATCTCCCTGATAATGGATCTCTTATTGCACCACCGAGACAAGTTGCTGCCCCACCAAATGGTTCTATTTCCGTAGGATGATTATGCGTCTCATTTTTGAACATTACCAACCATTCTTCGCTTTTACCGTCGATCTCAATTGGTACTATGATGCTGCAGGCATTAATCTCGTCGGATAGGTCCAAGTCCTCAAGCTTACCTTCGCTACGTAATTTTTTCATACCTAAAACAGCAATATCCATGAGAGTTACAGGACGTTCGGTGTCTTTACCGTATAATTCTTCTCTCACTTCCATATAGCGATCGTATGCGGCTTGAATTGGTTGATTATAAACGCCTGGTGCAATTTCCACATCTTGAATTTCTGTAGTAAATGTAGTGTGACGACAATGGTCCGACCAATATGTGTCCAGCACCTTAATTTCAGTGATAGTAGGCACGCGCCCTTCTTCACGGAAATATTTCTGACAGAAAAGAAGATCTTCTATGCCCATTGCCAACCCGCACTCTATCCTAAAAGAATCCATTTCACTGCGGGTTAGATCGTTAAATTTTTCTAAGACAACAACCCTAGGTGGTTCTTCCCAAATTGCTTGAAGTGTTGCCGGTTTATCCCATGACGCTTCCCGAGCTTCAATTGGATTGATACAGTATTTTTTCACCCTTTCGAATTCAACATCAGAAAGGTTACCGTCTAAAATATAGACTTTGGCATGTGAAACAGTTGGTTTTTCTTTTTGCGTAATTAACTGAACACATTGTTCAGCGAAGTCTTCCCTTTGGTCATATTGTCCCGGCAGAAGTTCCACAACAAAGCTTCTTGAACCGCTTGCCAAAAGCAATTCTTCTTCAAAAACAATATCGACTGGTGGTTCGGAAAAGACGAGACGGCTAGCTTCGGCAAATTCTTCATCTGAAAGGCCAAGAACATCATAACGATTAAGAATTCGCATGTCTAAAATATTATTTAATCCAAGATTGTGCCTTAAATCAGCAAGAAGTTCCTGCTTCTCAATTGCAAATTCCGGCTTCTTTTCCACAAAGATTCTCTTGATTTTTTCGCTCATATTCATCCTCCAAATTAATAATACTCATTTATATAATTCTTACATTTGGGGAATATACTTGAGAGTAATGTTCCCGCATCATTGGAATTAACAGTAATCAATCCTTCAGCAGCTAACTCATCTAAACTAAATTGGCCGAAATAAAGCTGCGTAAAAGCTCCTATGTCCATTTCAACATCTGGCAATTCAAAAGCATTTTCGACTTTAATATTCTTTTCGCCAATATCTAACTTCACCAAAGTATTGTTTGCTTTAATCAAGTCATCAGTAACCAAGAGAATTAAACTACCTTCTTTATGACAATCCGTCAATGGCAGCACTTCTAATGCCTGTTGCGCATCAATAACCCTTGCCATGACAAATGGATTCAAGCTACCGCTATTAACTTGCTTTGGAAAATGCAAATATGTCAAGTCATCTATTTCAGCTAACCATTCAAGTTTATCACATTGAGCAAGGTGTTGTCTTGTATAACGCAAAAAACTATTTTTTACATCAGGTTCAATGTAGATAAGTTCATTAATCCTAAAATTCTTGTTAATTCTTTGGTAAAACATATAGCCAACAGGTATATTTCCCCTATAGGCCAAAAGAATTTCCCCTTCCTCGTGAAGAAAAACAGAAAAGAAATTCGTCCAAAATCTATCATCTCTGATTACAAAGCCATTATATTTACTCATAAATGCTTCGTACAATTTATTAAATACAGTAAAATCGGTTGGTTTTTCTATACGAAATAATTCCACACTATCATCGACATTGCCGAAAGTTAACTCATTAAGAGGCAATTCATAACGATGCTTATAATATGTAAAAGAAAATTGATATGGCAAATAAACCCCTGCATGCTCAGGCATCAAAATTACAAAAAACTTCCCCTGCGCACGTAAAATTGCAAAAGCTATCTCAAATAGTTCTTTTAAAACTCGCCTTCCGCGAGATACAGGATCTGTTGCAATCCCAACAAGATATGTCGTCGATGCTTCCATTCCACGCAGCTTAATTTTATAGGGATTAAGATGCAGCATTGTTGACAAATAGGCCTTTTTGGTGAATCCTCCCAATATTTCATTTTGCTTTAAACAATATTCGTTAAAATACCATTTAAAGAAAAAGGTGTCCTTCTTTTCGAAGCAATAATCCCACAAATTTGCAACCTTGGGTAAGTTTTTTTCATTAATAAGATGAAAGTCCATTATAATCACCATCAGTCACTGATAATAGCAGTATATTTTTTTACCATAAAGACAGGTTGGTATGATTCCTTTGCCTTCCGCAAGCCTTCAATGCCCATGTCTTCTTCTCGGTTTATATAGGTTACATCAGACCAGACTTTAGCGCAGAAATCTTGATTAATAACAGCATATAGACCTCTTATGTTAGGATTTGCTTTTTCGAAATGGATGACAGCCATGTCATGGTTAATTTTCTCACCAATTGTAAAGGCTTGAATCTCTCCGTCAACGCGAATTAAAGCTGCTCTGATATTCAAGGTTTCACAATTATTTAGTGCCTGTTCCAAAGCGCAAAACTCACAACGCAAACCTTCAGCATTTTGTCCTTTCATTTCGCACCACAAGTCCGCGAAAGCAATGCATTCAGGAACATCATCCTTTGTAATAATCTTAAACTCATAATCAGGATGTTCCTTTCTGAAAGCGTTAGCATGGTTTTTTTTGCTATGATACTTGCGGCCAGCCAGACTTGCCAATCCTTCTCTTAAATATACATAATCCCAGTTATCTCTATCTTCAACGATAGAGGCTGTTTGTGGCAATATGGATTGCAATACAGGAAGATTTTCTTCATAAATACCACGTATTTCCACTGGATTTCCGGCAAAGATCTCCTTTGATTCTTCAAGCACTTTAGGCCAATTTTCTTCGTTGGCACCAAATGGCGGTAAAACAAACGTCGTATCTTTACGCGTTACTTTCACAATGAGGCAATCATGCGATATTGTCCAGCAAATACCATAACATTTGCGCCAAATAAATAAATTGGTAAAAGTACATTCTGACCCCTGATAATTTTTCATAGCAAAATATTTATCAAATATGCTCTTATCATTTAATTCAATGCTCTTAAATTCTAAAATATTTAATCACTCCCTGGAAATTGAAAACGTTATTTATACAATTATAACAAATATTACTAATAAAAGACACAAAACACAAAAAAACCAGCTACTAAAGTAGCTGGTTTTAAAAACATTTTATTGTTCTTTCATTTTGTTGAAGCAATCGCGGCAATAAACCGGTCTGTCCATAGACGGACGGAAAGGAACTTCTGTTTGACAACCACATTCTGCACAAGTTGCAGAGTACATTTGGCGTGGTGCACGTTCGCCACCATTACCCATGCGTTGTTTACGCGCTTGACGGCAACTAGGGCAACGTCCAGGTTCGTTGGTGAATCCTTTTTCTTCGTAAAACTCTTGCTCAGATGCTGAGAAAACGAATTCTGCGCCACATTCGCGGCATGTTAATGTTTTGTCTTCCTTCATTACAATCACTCCTCTTATCCATACCCCATGCGGACTCATTGATCATTTCCTAAGCTTCCCCAAGAAGTTGGGAAGAAGTGTGGGATCCTATCGAACCTGGTGAGATATTAACTGATTTTAGTATAAATGATTGAAAAATAAAAGTCAACACGGAGCGCACAGTAATTTAAACTACTAATTGATAATAATAAAAAAGTTACAAAAATATTACTTTAAAAAATTAGTAACATTAATATTCTTTATCCAACTACGGTTTTCCAACTGCAAAATACAACTAATGGCTGCATTGTCTACACTAATTTTCCACATTTCGTTAAGATCCAAATTCATAATCGCGCACAAAATTGTTCTGACAGTACCGCCGTGGGAAACTATGAAAACATTGCTGTTGTCATCATGCTCAGCCACTATCTTCTGAAAAGAATCCCAGGCACGCTCCTGTACTTCACGAAAACTCTCGCCACCGTTTATTTTCAAATCAGCTGGCTTGTTAAAAAAAGCGTCAATGTCATTGGGCCACTTTTGCTTGATTTCGTCATAAGTAAGCCCCTCCCAATATCCAAAACTAATTTCTTTAAGACCAGAAATCCTAACAATTTCAGAATTGCGTGCCTCTGCAGTTGGTTGTGCGGTTTCCACGGTTCTTACTAAATCACTGGTGTATATTTTTGGCAATTCCATCTTTTCAAAGTAGTTTACCATTTTCTGGGCCTGCAAAAGACCATTTGCATTTAGATGATTATCAATATGTCCTTGATAGGTAAATGTAATATTGGCATCAGTTTGCCCATGTCGCGCTAAAAAAATTTTCTTCATATAAACCTGCCCCATAAATATTATTTCGTTTTTGATTGTGCGAACTCTGAAACTTCCACATGAACCCCTGCTTCAGCGAAAGTTTCCATTTCCTTATATGCACGGATGCCGGCATCAAATAAAGTAAAGGCAATCGCCGAACCTTCCCCCTGCCCTTGAGTAATTTTCAAACGGAGCACAGCGGAAAGGCCTAATGACTTGAGCAGAAACTCTTGCCCCTCTTCAGTCGTTACGTGGCTTGCAATGCAATACTTCAAAGCAAAAGGTGATATTATTGCTGCTAAAAAGGCAGCAATAACTGATGCCAGGCCGTCAAGCATAATCGGTGTTTTCAAGTGAGCTGCGCACAAAATTGTTCCCACGGCTGCAGCTACCCTGACATCGTTCAAATGGAGCAGGTTTGTGAAGGCGTCTTCATCCTTAAAGTTGAGCCAATCTTCAGGCAGGGAATATCTGCCCGGAACAGCAACAGACAATAATTTATAACCGTTTTCAACTATATATTCCTCGGTACGGGCTGCGCCAGCTAGAAGTGCGTCAATCAGAGCTTCCGAAGTCAGATTAGTTTTATTGCAACACAGTTCGGAAATTACAACCTCACTTTTAGCTTTTCTTGCCAAAATAGTTATCGGCTCTTTGCCGGCTTTTAAATTTCTTAAAAAAGCTTCATCAGCCTGGCTATCTGCCCATAACATAATTGCCTTGCGAGGATACTGTATCTTTTTAGCATCAAATACACCCGTTGCTCCAACATATAAACAAACCATATCCTCAAGTTTTGCCAAAGAACCTTTGGGCTTAATTAATTGGTCAAAATGTTCACGTGCCTGTCTTATGGCATTCTCATCCAAAGGTTCAATTCCTTCGATTAATTTTGCAAAATCAATCATTTACCATCCACCCTGTTCTATAATAAATATCGTAATTAATAGAAAAAGCGCATTGCCGGTTTCAGTCAAAGCCCCGTAAGTATCACCGGTAAGCCCGCCCAAAATCCTAACAAAATAGTTAGCTATAATAATAAGCAGAAAAAAACATATGACGCCTGCTACAAGAAAGATTGGTCCGCAGGCAAAGACAACAATTGTCCCTAGTAAGAACGCAATGTAAGTATAATATGGCTTGGAATACATTTTAAAAAGATGGCCAATGCCTTCTTTTCGTGCGTAAGGGAAATTAACAATGAACATCACCATAAAAGTTCTTGTAGCAACTGACATTGCTATAATTGCGATAGTCAATGTTTCCGCCGGCAATTCTAGGTATACGGAAACTTTTAAAAGAATTAAAACAATAACGGCCAAAACGGCATTAGATCCTACACAGCTGTCCTTCATAATTTCTAACATTCTTTCCCTGTCTCTTGCAGAAAATACTCCGTCAGCAGTATCCATAAAACCGTCGTACATGAGGCCTCCGGTAACGATAATTTCTGCGAGAATTAGCAAAGATGCCCGGATTAACTCTGGTGCATGAATTTGCATGAGGCCATAATTTACGACAGCCAGAAATACTCCTATAACCAGACCTACTATAGGAAAATAAGGAACGCTGCGAGAAAAATCCTCTTTAGTCCAATTATCGCGTTTTGAAAATCTAATACGTGTCAAAAATTCCAAGCAAGTCAGAAAATCTCTCATTATTTATTCCCACTTTTCCAGTACAATTATTCTCTCATATCTCTGTACAAATCCAGGGCCGTCTGCAGAACTACAATAGCCAGTGATGCTCCGGTGCCTTCACCCAAACGCATTCCGGCGTCTACAATAGGGTGAAGGTCTAATTTGTCCAGCATTTTCGCATGCGCTATTTCCTCAGACAAATGCGAGCACAGCATATACTGCGAGCACTCTGGAAAGATACCCCAGGCTATCATTGCTGCAGCTGTAGCGTTAACGCCGTCAATCATCGTAGGCACTCTTCGTCTAGCACCTGCTATAATCATACCCGCCAAACCCGCATGATCATAACCACCCAATTTACACAAAACATCTAAAGCATTATCCGGGCAGGGATTATTAATTGCCAGCCCGTCTGCTACAACCTGACGTTTGATTTTCATGCGCTCGTCATTAATTCCTGTCCCTCTGCCAACGGTTAGTTCCGGTGCCAAGCCCAAAAGAGACGACGCCATTGCTGCCGTAGATGTTGTATTTCCTATTCCCATCTCAGCTGTCGCCAGAAGGTTATAGCCATTGTCAATGCATTCGTCAGCCACTTTCATGCCGGCCTTAATAGCTTTTATTGCTTGCTCTTTCGTCATGGCCGGTCCCTGAGTAAAATCGTTTGTACCCCACGCCACCTTTTCGTTGCGTACTTTCGTCAATTCGCTTAAATCAGCATTAACGCCTACGTCAACAACGAAAACATCGGCATCAGCATGGCGTGCCATAATATTAGCTCCAGCAGTGCCACGCATATACCCATTTATCATTTGTATCGTTACTTCAGGAGGATAAGCACTAACACCATATTTAGCTATTCCATGGTCTCCACACATAAGTAACATTGCTGTTTTCAACTTATCCGGTAATTCAGCTCCAATCATGGCTCCGTATTTTACTACCATTTTTTCGACATTACCGAGACTTTCATGAGGCTTATTCATCAGCCCCCATTTTTCTCTGATGTTTGTTTCCATTTGCAAAGATAATGTTGGAATTATTATATGTTCTAATAATGCTGTCATTCTACACTCCTGCTGTCTTTCTTATTATCAAATTTAAATGCAAGTTTTTTAATGTCAACTGCCTGCCCTGCCAAAACATAAAATACATTGTCAGCCGCTTCTCCAACCTGCTGATTCAACCAACCTGAAATATCTCTATATTCCCGTGCCATGACGTTATCTGGAACGATACCACCGCCTACATCGTTGGTAACAAATACAACCATCTTGTTCGTACTTCTGGCGGCCTCCAGTAATTTATCGGTTTCACATTTAACATAGTTGCACTTTTCTTCAAAAGTAATTGGCGCTTTCTTGCCATACATTAAATTGCTAAGATAAAGAGTAAGGCAATCAAACAAGATGCAGTCTGCTGCGTCACCAGCTTCCACAACAACTTTCTCTGCGTGATAAGGCGCTTCAAAATTCACCCAGCGTTTGGCATCGCGCCTGGCGCGATGGACCTTTACTCTTTCGGCCATTTCCTCATCCAAAATTTCTGCTGTTGCGATATAAGCACATTTTGAGGCATAGTGCAAAACATATTTCTCCGCAAAGCTGCTTTTCCCACTACGAGCACCGCCAATAACTAAAACAATTTTTCCTACCAATTCCCAAACCTCCCAATAAAAAAATCCTCTACAGTGAGAGGACAAGAAAATATAAGCAAGACACCTATATTGCCACGTCCCTATCTCCCGTAGGTATAATGGTTTTTTTACAGGCAGGTCTCCTGGCTTTGGTTCACAGCATCACCGCGCCTTCCCAGTCACCCAGTGGCATTTTTGCGGTTAGCTCCCCATTACAGTAGCGGGACTGCGCCGGAATTACACCGGTCTTCCCTTTTAAGTAATGAACGCATTCATCACACCCGTTAGATTTTCCAATCTTAAGTATTCTACATAAAATGAGTTTTACCTTCTTTTTTTTTCAATATATTAAAAAATGTGTGACCGCAAATTTTGCGGTCACACATTTACCAAAGCATTTTGAACACCCAATATTAGAACTATGCGCCTACTTCAACTTCAACCCTTTCCAAAATAAAGCAAAGGTCGGAAATACGATTTAAACAGATTAAGGCATTTTCATTAATGTATTCTTTTTCCGAAACACGTAAACAAGCTCTTTCAGCACGTCTGGTAATTGTTCGTGCCATGTCCAAGGCAGCTGCTCCTTGCAAGTCGCCCGGAATAATAAACCTGGAAAGCGGCTTCAAAAGAGAATCAAAATGATCTATAGTCTGCTCTAATAAACTTACATGTTCGGGTTTGATGTACGGGTCAGGCAAATTCAAGCTGGCAACATCGGCCATCAAAGACATTAAAAGTTGTTGAACCTTGTATATGGTTTCTCTAACATCATCTCTAATAACCAATGATCTTGCCATGCCTAATGCGGAAGTAATTTCATCAATAGAACCATATGCTTCCACACGCAGACTTTGTTTCGGTACTCTTTCGCCGCTTAACAAGGCAGTAGTCCCTTTATCTCCAGTCCTGGTATAAACATTTGCTTTCATTCTACCGCCGCCTTTCAATTAGTAAATATCAGAATATTTCTTCTGCATTAAAGAAATTTTTGATTTCACGAGCAGCGCTTTCCTCACCATCACTGCCATGCACGATATTCTCGCCAATTGTAAGGGCATAATCGCCGCGAATGGAACCGGGCACAGCATCCAAAGGATTGGTAGCACCCATCATGCCTCTCACAGCCTTAATTGCATTCTCACCGGATACAACCATAGCAGCTACAGGACCTGAAGTAATAAATTCAACCAATTCACCAAAGAAAGGTTTTTCTTCATGCTCAGCATAGTGGAATTTGGCTTGTGCCTCTGTGATTTGCATTAATTTTAAAGCTGATATTTTTAAACCTCTTGCTTCAAAGCGTGAAATAACTTCACCAATCAAATTTTTCTTAACTCCGTCTGGTTTTACTAGTACTAATGTTTGTTGCATCATTTAATCTCTCCTCAATGTGAATTAATTTATACTAAATCGCAAATACGACTCTAGCCCATCAGCAAATCATTATATTTTTTTGTATCAATACGCTTCACCATGTCTGTAATCAGCTGTACGGCACCAAGATAATCATCCATATGTATTACACTCTGATGACTATGAATGTACCTTGTAGGAACACTAAAAGTAAGTGTAAGTACGCCGGCATCATGCAGATGAATGCGTCCACCATCAGTAGAGCCACCCTCTGAAATGCTTATTTGTGTTGGAATACCAATCTCTTTAGCTACCTCAAAAGCATAATTGCGCAAAGCAATATTCGGGAGCATACCGGCATCATAAATGGTAATAGCAATCCCCTTCCCAATTTTAGCAGGTGCAATTTCATCTGCAACACCGGGAGTGCCTCCAGCTACGCAGGTATCAATTACAAAAGCTATATCTGGTTTAAGCATATTAACACTGGTTTGAGCTCCACGCAGGCCAACTTCTTCCTGTACAGTTGCCACACCATAAACATGGTTTTGATGCTTAACATTAGAAATTTCATCAACTACATCCGCCATTATTGCGCAGCCGATTCTATTATCCCATGCTTTTCCAAGCAAAGTCTTGCCATCACCCATTACAGCGAAAGATGCATAGGGGGTGACAGCTGAGCCTTCGCAAACTCCTAAATCCCTGGCATGTGCCTCATCAGAAGCGCCGATATCAATGTACATGTCTTTTTTCTGCACTACTTTGTTACGTTCTTCCTGGGTCAGGATATGTGGGGGTTTGCTGCCTATAACTCCGACAAGATCACCATTACTGCCATGAACTATAACGCGCTGTCCGAGCATCACCTGTTCCCACCAACCACCTAAGCAAACAAAATGTAAGAAACCTTCCTTCGTTATGTGTTTAACCATGAAGCCTATTTCATCCATGTGGCTAGCAAGCATGATTTTTGGCTCACTTTTTGCCCCAGGTACTGTAAATACGACACTGCCAAGCTTGTCGTATGATATTTCCGCTTTATTATTCAAGCGTTCTATCAGTAAATCTTTAATCCTGCTCTCAAATCCCGAAACGCCACAAGTTTCTGAGTAGCGTTGCAGCCATTTCATTTTTTCATCCATAACCGATTCTCCTTCTTAAGAAATGTTATATATGAAACTATCAAACACATCACATTATATCATTTCAGCAACTTGTTGTCGAAGATTTTGAACAAAAAAACAAGGCAAAGCTTCAGCTTCACCTTGTTTAAATTGTTTAAATCTTATCAATACGGCGAGCAAGATCTCTTAATTTCTCAATTCTGCTTTCCGTACTTGGGTGCGTGCTAAACAAACTCGCTAAAGTCTTGCGGCTGGCAGAAAGCGGATTGATAATGAACATATGCGCAGTTGCCTGCGTTGCTTCAGGCATTATTCTTCTATGTGCGTAATTATCTATTTTTGCTAAAGCACTGGCAAGGGCAAGCGGGTTACCACTCATTCTGCCCCCTGATTCATCCGCCATGTACTCACGCGACCTGGATATACCAAATTGTATCATGGTTGCAGCAAGTGGGGCAATAATGACTGCAACGAGAAACCCTACAATGCCTCCATTACTATCTTCATCATTGCTGCGTCCGAAACCACCAAAAATAGCACCCCATTGGACAATGTGACCGATGGTAGCAATCATTCCGGCAATAGTTGCAACTATGGTGCTGATCAAAATATCCCGGTTCTTAACATGGCTCAATTCATGAGCAAGTACGCCTTCCATCTCGTCCCGGGTTAACAGTTGCATAATACCGCTTGTAACTGCAACGGACGCGTGTTCCGGGTTACGGCCGGTGGCAAATGCGTTAGGTACAGGTTCATCAATGATATATACTTTTGGCATAGGCAGTTGTGCCTTTCTAGCCAAACCAGCCACAATTTTGATTAATTCAGGCGCGGTATTGATATCAACCTCTTGTGCTCTATACGCTTTTAAAACCATAGTATCGCTATACCAGTAACTGACGAAATTCATGATAACTGAAAACGCAAGCATGACCAGCATACCGTTTGTACCGCCAACAGCTCCACCAACGGCCACTAAAATCATTGTTAATAATGTCAATAAAAATACTGTTTTTAAACTATTCATATTTCCTCCTGTAGTATGTAGCTCAAAGCTATACGACTATTATATAAGAGGTTAAACCAACCTTCAAGATAGGAAAAGTAAAGAATATGTGAAAAATATAAGGTTATCCAACTTATTTTTCAATTCGAGCCTTTACCGCTGCCAGCATATTTTCGCTGTTGTCACGCACTTTCTTTTTCAATATAGGATTGAGAAGACCAGCTATCATCGGAATGCCAAACTCAAAATCGACAGCAAGTACAACTTCGACGCCTTCGTCAGAATTTTTCAGCCGCCATTCGCCCTCCATTTTCTTCAAGTCACCTTCGGTTTGTTTATACACAATCCTATTTTCATTATCAAAGAAAGTATCCCGTTCAGTCCAAACAATGCGTCGTCCGTCAACATTGGAAACCCAATGGCTGATGGTGTAGTCGTTCCCTCGCTCAATAATTTCTACACTTTCTAAATCATGCATGAAGCCAGGATATGCCTCCATATTTTTTACTATATTATAAATATCATTAATCTGACCTTTAATTAATGTTTTTGTTTCAACATATGGCATTTTTATATCAACCTCTTCCTTTATAATTCATCAATTACATCATTTATCTGTTTAACGGCGCTACGGAAAGCAGTCAAAACTTTATCAATGACCTCAATAGGCATTATCAAAGGAGGTTCCATCCTGATGACTTTAGGGTTATTAAGCGTATAAGCAATCAGAATATTACTGTCAATCATTAAGGACATAAGCATGCCGCCAGCACCTTCTTTAGTCAATTCGATGCCTAGCATCATGCCCTTACCTCTTACTTCTTTAATAACTTGAGGAAAATCCTTCTGAATTTCTTCCAAGCCAGTCTTCAAATATTTGCCAGACGAATCTCCGCGAGACAGCAAATCTTCTTCTTCAATTACCTTCAAAGTCGCCAATCCGGCAACGCAGGCCATCTGATTGCCGCCAAAGGTAGATGTATGCAGGAACGGGGCTTCAATCAGACCCGACCATACTTCTGGCGTTGCGGTAAATGATCCTATAGGCATAATACCACCGCCAAGAGCTTTGGCCAACGCCATTATATCCGGCGTCACTCCTTCATGATCAACGCCGAACCATTTACCAGTCCGCCCGATACCAGTCTGAACTTCATCAGCAATCAAAAGCACGCCATATTTATCACATAGTTTTCTCACTGCTGTTAAATATCCATCTGGAGGAACAATAATTCCGCCCTCCCCTTGAATAGGCTCTAAAATAACTGCAGCAGTCTCGTTATCTATTACTGAATCCAAAGAATCAATGTCGCCGAAATCAACATGAGTAAAATGCTGTAATAATGGTTCAAAAGGTTTTCTAAACAAATCCCTACCGGTTGCAGTCAAAGACCCGAAAGTCTTGCCATGGAAAGCATTGTTAGCCGCAATAAATTTTTTTCTGCCAGTAGCAAGTTTAGCAATTTTCAAAGCTCCTTCAACTGCTTCTGTGCCACTGTTAACAAAAAAACTATATTGCAGTCGGCCTGGAGTTATTTCAGCTAAACGTTCCGCCAAATCAGCCATAGGACGATTAAATAATATCTCTCCGCACATCGGAATCGTGTCTAATGCCCCTTTGACAGCTTCTACAACTTTTGGATGGCGGTGTCCCACAATAAACATACCATAGCCGCCCAGACAATCAATAAACTCTTTACCTTCACTATCAATAATCGTCCAGCCATGTGCACTCATTTCTACACTTGCCAAACCCATGAATCTGAATAAACGTGCTATGGAAGGATTAAGATATTTTTCATACTTTTCTATTGTTTCCTCGACAAACATAATACCATCACCTCTGTCATTATATTATATTAAAGTTAATGAACTATACTTGATGCAAAAACAAACTTTATGCCCCTGTCCTTGAGTGTTTTATAAACCTCAGCCCAAGCCTTGGCAGTATTTGGTCGCGCATGGCAGATAACCACCGCACTGCCGTTTTTATCTGCCATTTCAACCGCTGCCCAAATGTTTCTTTTAATTTCATCAACATCTGAACTGTTATCCAGAAATTTTTGATTTCTGGCAGTTGGTACACCTATATCCTCGGATAATTTATCGCCTACTGATTTAGAATATGTATTGCTGTCAATAAAGAATAACCCTTCATCCTTAAAAACATCCAAAACAGCCCTCATAGTACTTTTATTAGAAGTTGCTTTAGAGCCTTGATGATTGTTGCCTCCGGATATTCCCGGCAAACTGTCAATGGCTTCCCTAGTATAGGACTGTACTTCCTCTTTCGTCATTGCTACGGTAACCATCCTTGTTTCTGATGCTGCTGAAGGATCAAGTGGTTCCATAGGTAAATGCAGCATTGCTTCCTTACCATTACTCTTAACTAATTCTAACGCTGCCTGACTGTTTGCTTTAAACGGCAGTATTGCAAAACTCATTTTAATAGGCAACTCAGCAAGCTGACGAACAGGCGCAAGGTCATATCCGCAATCATCTACAATAACTGCAATATTGCCGCTTAGCTTTTTATCTTTGCCAGCATTATAAATAGTCAAAGTATCCGTAACACAAGTTACTTCCTGCGTCCCCGCCTTTCCGTAAATTGCTAATTCCATTACAATCGCATTGTTACCAGAGTAAGAACTATTTTTTCTTGTGACGACAAAAAGATTTTCGGCTTTTGCCTTACCTGTTATCCAAGATGCGGCCGCTTCCAAATCTTCCCCACGCGGCACGCTGATCAAAAGTTTTCGCTCAGTCCACAAAATACTCCCTTTTTTGTCTGCGCGTTCCTCTTTCTTTTCTTCTGCAGTACTTTCAGTAAGACGCCAGGAAAATTTAGCACGAAGCCCGTTGTCAAGAGCGTCATGAGCATTTTTCGACTTAGATCGTAAATCAATGTCAACGGTCTCAGCTTTGTTCTTACCATCATCAATATTTTTTTTGGAAGCATCTTTACTGGAGGCATAATAAAATCCACCGGCAACCGCTAATGCCAAAACTATAATCAATAGTAAAAATCCGCTTCCCCTGGAATTTCTCCTTCTAATCTTTTTTGCCATGTCATCCTCCAAATAATCAGGCACGTGGATGTGCCTTATCATATATTATTCTTAAACGTTTATTTGTCAAATGAGTATAAATTTGAGTAGTTGAAATGTCAGAATGACCCAATAGTTCCTGAACTGACCTTAAATCTGCACCATTATCCAACAGATGAGTTGCAAAAGAATGGCGCAATATATGAGGAGATAATTCCTTGCGAATTCCAGCCTTTTTTCCGTACTCTTTAATAATTTGCCAAAATCGCTGTCTAGTCATTCCCTTTCCATACACAGTCAGAAACAAGTGCCGTTCTTCCGTATTATTAATGTGTACAAACTTGGGTCGCACAACATTAAGATAAGTATCCAAATAACTTATGGCAGTTTTGCCTAAGGGAATAATTCTTTCTTTTGAGCCTTTACCAAACGCAATCACGTACTTCATATTTAGATTTATATCAGCTAAATTAAGATTGACCATTTCTGATACACGCATGCCGGTTGCGTAAAGCAGCTCAAGCATAGCGCGATCCCTATAACCTTCTCCTGTGGAAACATCAGGTGTCTCAAGCAATTTTTCAACTTCTCTTAAATTGAGCACTCTTGGCAGCCTTGTCCCTTTTGTGCCAGCTTCAATAACCTGGGCAGGATCAACTTGTATATAACCCTCTGCTGCCATAAAACGATAAAATGCTTTAAGTGCGGCAAGTCGCCGTGCAATACTTGTTGCGGCATAATTATTGGCTTTAAGGAACTGCATATAAGACACTATATCAGAGCGACTAACCTGACACAGTCCTTTGCCAATATTCTTATGAAAAAGTTTAAGATCTCGTTCGTAAGCCTGTTTAGTGTTCGGTGATAAACCGAGTTCTACGGTCAAATACTCAAGAAACAGTTTAACTTCGTCAACCATAAAAACGGCCTCCCTAAAAAAGAAAAGCTACACTAATAGTGCGCCTTTCTTTAAAAACTATTCCTTTTTTTCCGGAACCATAATCTGAATACTTGCCACAGGTGCAATGGTTGAAATAGCGTGTTTATATACTAATTGTTGTTTTCCTTCGTTATCAATAATGACCGTAAAATTATCGAAGCCTCGAACGAGTCCTCTGATCTGAAACCCGTTTACCAGATAAATCACTACTGCCAGATTTTCTTTTCTCACATGATTTAAAAAACTGTCCTGCAAATTAATAACCGCTTTAGTGGAATTGCTGTTCATGATAAGCCCCCTCGCGTTATAACGCATATCTAATAACATAATCTTACAGCAGTTTAAATTTTTTCACAAGTATTTGGAACATATCCTCAGCTATCTGATCGTAGTCAAAATCATTTTCCAAATCAAACCATTGTATATAGGGCATTTTATTGTACCAGGTAACCTGCCTCTTGGCAAAATTACGCGTGTACTGCTTTATCTTGTCAATGGCTTCTTCTTTTGTCATTTCGCCGTTATAGTATTGAAATGCTTGTCTATAGCCAATACTTTTCATTGACTGCGCTTCAGCTGGAATTCCTGCTTCTAAAAGCTTTTTGGTTTCTTCAAACAAACCATTGCGTACCATGTCGTCAACACGTGCATTTATGCGTTCATAAAGTTTTGCTCGTGGCATTCTCAAACCGAATACAACCGCATCGTAGACAACTTCATTGCTATGTGTCTGAGAAACTTTTTCACCCTCCAAAGCTGTTTCAATCGCTCTAATAACACGACGACGATCATTGACATGCAAACGTGAAGCCGCCTCGCTATCAAGAACAACTAGCTTGGAGTAAAGGGCACTATTACCCTGTTCATCAGCGAATACTTCCAGTTCTCTGCGCAATTCATTTTTTTCGTTCACAGAAGCAAAATTATAGTTTTCTAAAAGCGCTTTTATGTATAAACCTGTTCCACCGACAAGTAATGGTATTTTACCTCGTGCATTGATTTCAGTTATAAGCACTTCCGCTTTGGCTTTAAAATCGAATACGTTAAAATCTTCAGGTGGTTCCAGAATATTTACAAAATGATGAGGTACAAGAGCCAATTCATCAGCGGATGGTTTAGCGGTTCCAATATTCATCTTTTTATAAACAAGCATAGAATCTCCCGATATAATCTCGGTTTGTAGTTTGAGTGCCAGTTTAATACCGCAGTGACTTTTACCGGTAGCCGTCGGGCCCAAAATAACAACTATCTTTTGTTTCATTCCCTTATCTTCTCCTAACGCCATACTTAATTCTGCTATAGCGGCCGCCTCTCACTTCAAAAATACCCAATTTTTCCAGCAGGGTTATACTGCGTTCCTTAACAACAACCAAGGGCGCAACCCTTAAAGCATCCTCAATAACTGACTTTTCTAGTTGTCCCGTAAAAGCAACTGGCCTCAAAGGAAGCATATTGGAGGAACCACTTACAGGATGACGAAACATCGGATCGAAATAAACAATGTCAAAGGAATCATCGGGCAGCTCTTTTAAATAATCAGAAGCGGTAGCTTGCACTGTCTCAATACGGCGAAGAGCGGTCATAAGATTTTTATCTTTAGACTGATACGATCTTAAACCGTTAGTTACAACAAACCAGATCGGAACAGATGCTTCCAGCGCAACTACCTTCCCCAAGACTCCGCATATATAAGATGCTATCGCAGCATCACCGGCAAGTCCCATCGTGCAGTCCAAAACTTTCTTACCCGGCGCAAGTTCCAGAGCTTCAGCGAAATTGTCTTTGCCTCCGGACATTATTTCTTTCAGTCGCAAAGCAGCCATTCCGGGATGAAAAAACAATGTTCCTTCACTGGAAATAACCTGTGGCCCCTTGTTAGTCGCAACAATTAGCGCGTCTAAATTCTTTTCCAGCAACAGAGATTCCAGGGTGCCTTTAGATGGTCTTGCAAAATAAGGAACATTCAGTTGTAATGCCCATTTTTTGGCAAGGGCAGGCAAATCAGGCGAGCCATTAAGGCCAACTGTTACAGCAAATAACATCAATAATCTCCTAAGTTCTTTTAAACATCTTGTATAGTTCCCCTGAAGATATTTCAATCATGCAAGGGCGCCCATGAGGACAGGTGAAAGGATGTTCGGTATTGCAAAGTTCAAGTATAAGTGCACGCATTTGGCGCATATTAAGCATTTCGCCTGCCTTAATTGCTCCATGACACGCCGCATAATGCAAAACATTTTGTCTCAAATCGCTATTGGATATATTTTTCATTTCTGAAATCATTTTCAGTATATCGCGAATAAAATCTTCAGCTTCAGAGTCCTTAATATCCGAAGGCAAGCTGGAAATACGAAGCATCTCTTCACCGGCTTGCTCAATATCTACCCCAAGCTTCAAAAAAGAACCGCGATTTTCTTCAATTGCGGCGATTTCTTGTGGCGTAGCATCCAAATACAGAGGCACTAAAAATTGTTGAGAAGGAATATCCTCATGGCATTTTACCAATTTGTCATAAAGAATACGCTCATGCGCAGCATGTTGGTCAATCAAGTATAAACTGTTCTCTGACTGCGCTACTATAAATACTCTGTCGATCTGACCCAAGGGCCAAATCTGATCTACACCGTTATCTGCGTTATGCACGTCTATAACTGAGTTTTTCATCAAAACGTCTTGTTCAGCCATTCTTTCGCGCATGACGTGAAGAGGCATTGCTGCCTGTTCAAAAACACTTTGAACTCCTTGACTGGCAAAGTAAATATTATTTCTGTTAGCCGAAAGACCACTCTTCGAATCTTCTTTCCAAAAATTATCCTGAACATAAGCACTTCTTTGCAAATCTATGTCATCATTTGTCAAAACTTGGTTATCGCCGGTAGATTGCAAAGTTGTCGTATCAGAAACTGAAGCACTAAGAGGTTTTGTCAAAGCACTGACAAGCGCATGGTAAACAGTTCTGTATACTAAGCCCTCATCGCTAAATTTTATTTCGCTCTTTTGGGGATGAACATTAACATCAATACTTGCAGTATCCACGACAATATTTAATACCGCAAAGGGAAAACCGGCTTTCGGTATCTGGGATTGATAAGCGTGGTCAATGGCTTTGGCTATCATTCTGTTAGATACAGTTCGCCCATTTACAAAAATTGTTTGCCACTGCCTTGTACCTTTTAATAATGTTGGCTTGCCGACAAAACCCTCAATAGAAATCCTGTTTTCCTCGCAAAAAACTGGCAGCAGCTCCTTGGCAACATTCTTTCCATATAGTGCTGCTACTGCATCTACAGTATCACCATTACCGGGAGTCGTCACAACCACTTTATCATTGTTAACAAGTTTAAACCTGACATCAGGACGCGACAAGGCAATTTTACCTATAATGTCATTAATATAGCGTCCCTCAGTGGTTACTGTCCGCAAAAATTTCCTTCTGGCCGGTACATTAAAAAACAGGTTTTCAACTATAACCGTAGTCCCAACGGCACCACCGGTTTTAACACAATCAAGATTTTCGCCGCCATCAATCGTGATCGAAGTAGCAAGATCATCATTGGCAAGTCTTGTCAAAATTCGAAATTTAGAAACGGAAGCAATACTGGGAAGCGCTTCGCCACGAAAGCCTAAAGTTTTAAGGCTTAGAAGATCATCTGCTGTATTAATCTTACTGGTTGCATGGCGCAAGACAGACAGGCGCAAGTTTTCTTCGGACATGCCGCTGCCATTGTCAACAACTCTGATGTATTCAATGCCACCATCGGTAATTGAAATTTCGATTATATCCGCCCCCGCGTCAAGAGAGTTTTCAACCAACTCTTTAACTACTGACGCTGGTTTTTCAACCACCTCGCCGGCGGCTATTTGGTTAGCAGTATTTTGATCAAGAATCCGTACTTTTTGCTCCATTATAATCGGCCGCCCTCTCTTTTAGCTTCATCTTGAAGCTTATAGAGTTCATTTATTGCCTCCAAAGGGGTCATGGTCATGATATCGAGTGCAAGCAGGCTTTGTGATAAAGAACGTGTGAAAAGTGTATCCTGGTATTCCTTTTGTTCAGATACTGCAGTGATTTTTTCCGAAATATGTTTGCCGTGATCAAAACTGTCATATTCCTGGAGAATTTCTTCTGCCCGATTAATAACTTTTTTTGGCAAACCAGCCAATTGAGCTACATGAATACCATAACTTCTATCGGTACCGCCAGGAATAATTCTTCTTAGAAAAACTACTTCTTTACCTCGCTCTTTAACTGCTACAGAATAATTTTTCACTGCAGGAAGCAGAGTTTCCAGTTCAATTAATTGGTGATAATGTGTTGCAAATAAGGTTTTTGCCTTAATTTTTTCATTAATAAATTCAACCACCGAACGTGCTATGCTCATCCCATCAAAGGTACTTGTACCCCGACCGACTTCGTCTAAAATTATCAGACTGTTCGAAGTTGCATAACGGAGTATCTGAGCGACCTCATTCATTTCGACCATAAACGTACTCTGACCGGTAGCTAAATCATCGCTTGCGCCTACCCTTGTAAAAATCTTGTCAACGGGACAAATGCTTGCGCTCCTTGCAGGAATGAACGAGCCTATCTGCGCCATTAACACAAGAAGTGCGACCTGCCGCATATATGTAGATTTGCCAGCCATATTCGGCCCTGTCAATACAATAATTCTTTGCGATAGCGCATCAAGCAAAGTATCATTAGGAACAAATATCTCGCGTTTCAAGAGTCTTTCGACTACAGGATGGCGCCCGTCTCTGATTGATATTTCCTGCTTATTGTTCAACTCGGGGCGAGTATAATTATTATGGAAGGCTGCAAGGGCAAGTGCAAGCAACGCATCAATATTGCCAAGCACTCGTGCCGTAGTCTGTATCTCTACCATCTTTCCGCGAATTTGTTCTCTGATTTCATTAAATATATAAAATTCCAGTTGCTGAATTTTTTCCTTGGCACTCAGAATTTTATTTTCAAAAACCTTTAATTCAGGAACTATATATCTCTCGGCGTTTACCAGCGTTTGCTTGCGAATAAAATAATCCGGCACTAAACCGACATTACCCTTAGAAACCTCAATGTAGTACCCAAAAACCTTATTATAGCCAACTTTTAAGTTTTTAATGCCCGTTTCTTCCTTGATTCTAATCTCAAACTCACGCATCCAAATTTTATTGTCTCTTGCAATTGCATGCAGTTCATCGAGTTCTGCGTTATAGCCGTCTTTTATCATGCCGCCTTCTCTTACGGTAAATGGCGGCTCCTCAACAATTGCGGCTGCAAGCACGCCATATATTTCCTGATGGAGAGATAGATGGTCATTATTGCGACTAATCAACCGCGCCTTGCATCTACATAACAGTTCTTTTATAGAAGGCAAAACTTCAAGGGAACTCCTTAAAGCAGCCAAATCACGGGCATTAGCCGAACCAACTTCAATTCTTGAGAGGATTCTCTCCAAATCAAAAACATTCTTAAGCTTTTCACTTATACCCTCGCGAAGTGATACATCAGCTAACAAACCCTCTAATGCGTCTTGTCTTTCGATAATTGCAGCAACATCCAGCAATGGACATTCTATCCATTGACGCAGCCTTCTGCCGCCCATACTGGTAGCTGTGTAGTCAAGGACCTCAAGCAGTGTGCCATGCTTTGTTCCGTCACGCATATTTTTCACTAGTTCCAGATTACGAATAGCCGTAGCATCAAGATTCATAAATAGCTCTTTGTCTACACAAACAAGACGGTTAATGTTAGTCAGATCAGCCTTAACCGTTTCATGTAAATAACCAAGCATTGTCTCAACTGTTTTAGTAACAAGCGAAGAATAAATATCAGCTGCGCCAAAATGTCTGAAAAAATAATCTGTTTCCGGAGTTTCCGGCTGATACTTACTGATCAAACAGTTTGGTAATCTTTGCTGCAAAAGCTTAGACAGCCAGGTCCAGCCCGCCATCTCAAATGGCAAGACCACTTCTGATGGCTGCAACCGGTATAATTGCTCCCAAACTGAGTCATCGCGGCCAATTCCTTGAGCGGCAAACCAAAGACATTCACCCGTAGAAACATCTACAGCAGCCATACAGAGTTCTTCTTCTTCTTCTAAAAGACAAACAAGATACTGATTATGGCTGCCATCAAGCAACTGTTCATTAAGAGCTGTTCCTGGGGTAATAATTTTTATCACTTCACGCCGAACTATCCCTTTTGCAAATTTAGGGTCTTCAACCTGCTCACATATTGCAATGCGATAGCCCTTACTAATCAGCTTGGCAATATAACCATCAACAGCGTGATAAGGAACGCCGCACATAGGAATTTTATCCTCAAGGCCACCCGCACGCCCAGTCAGTGTAATATTCAGTTCTCTGGAAGCTGTCAATGCATCCTCGAAAAACAGTTCGTAAAAGTCACCCAAGCGAAAAAACAGCAACTTATCATCATGCTGCTTTTTTACCTCTAAATATTGCTGGACCATTGGTGTGTATTCTGGAGTCATGATTCTGCGTTTCCTTTCAATAACCATGTTTGTGCTGCGGTTATTTTCACAGTAAGCAACTGGCCAACAGTATAGTTTCTCCCTTCTGTAGGCCATAAAACCAATTTATTAGTTCTCGTTCTGCCGCTCCATACTTCCTTATTGCTATGGCTTGGTCCCTCTGCCAGTACTTCGAGGCTCTTGCCAACCAACAGTTTGTTTTTAGCAAGGCTGTATTGATTTTGAAGCTCCATCAACTGATTAAGACGCTCCTTTTTAACACTTAGCGGAATCTGTTCCTCATAGGCCGCAGCCGGTGTGCCAGAACGTTTGGAATAAATAAAAGTATAAGCAGCATCGTATTCTACTTCTCTCATCAGGTCAAGCGTATCTTGAAAATCTTGCTCGGATTCTCCAGGAAAACCGACAATAATATCGGTAGTAATGGAGGCTTCGGGACAATGCTTGCGGATAGCAGAAACTAAAGATAAATATTTTTCTCGGGTATAACCCCTGTTCATAGCTCGTAAAATACGGTCACTTCCTGATTGCGCTGGAATGTGGAAGTGTTCACAGATATTTTTTGATTCAGACACAACCTTCACAATATCTTCATTCATATCGCGCGGGTGGCTGGTCATGTACCTGATGCGCTCAACCCCTTTAATATTACTGCAATCTTGTAGCAGTTGAGCAAAAGAATGCCCTTCGCCCATATCTTTACCATAAGAATTGACATTTTGTCCCAAAAGCGTGAATTCCTTAAAACCATCCGCTACGGCTTTCTCAATTTCTGCTATTATACTTTCTTTACTACGGCTGCGCTCCCTGCCTCTGACATAGGGAACGATACAATAAGTGCAGAAGTTGTTGCAACCGTATGTAATAGGAATCCAGGCTGCAAAACTACTTTTTCGCACACATAGGCCTTCAAATTCTGTTTCATTAATTGCCATATCATCATAAACTTTATGCACTTTATTGGCCAAATATCCCAGTAAAATAGCCTTAAAATTGTTGACTTGAGACGTTCCAATCAACAAGTCAATCTGCGGATATTTTTTAACTAACTTTTCTCCGCCCTTTTGCGCCATGCAGCCGGCAACACATATAATTTGGCCTGGATTATTGGCTTTAACGGTTTTTAATTCGCCAATTTTGCCTAAAATTTTCTTTTCTGCGCTTTCACGTACACAACAGGTATTGACAACAACTATATCAGCTTCATGATAATTATTTGTATAATTATAACCGAGATCCTTTAATTGTCCGGCAAAATGTTCCGAATCAGATTCATTCATTTGACAACCATAATTTAAAATCGTATATTTTTTATCACTCATATAATAGCTCCTTAATAAACTGAAAAATAATAAATCATACTTCTTTATTATAAACGAGATAGACCGATTAAACAAATAAAAGAAGGCTCTGTTGAGAGCCTTCTAAATTGTTGCTATAAAGGAAGTTCTTCTCCTCCGGCTTTGAAACTTCGGTATTTATCATAGATAATGCGAAAGGCCGTTGCAATAGCCTTTTTAGCGCTCCCTTGATATTTACGATCCAAAATGTTTTGGAACCCGTCCGGGCCATCAGAAAGATTATACCCCAACATTAATTGTGATATATAGTTTCGCGCCAATTTTGTGGCTAAAGTACAATCAGCCTCGGAAATAATACCTGTCTCGATATCAACAACTACAACTAACCCAATTACTTTATACACCTCAGCTGCAGTAATGCCTACAGGCAACTTTGCGTAACCAGAAAAAAACACCTTTTCGCTTTGTTTTTCAGTAGACAAGGTAATTATCCCCCTTTTAATTGGCTTTTATTTTTTTCAACAGTCAAACTTTTCACATCGACATTAACTTCTTTAACGTGCATAGCAGTCATCATTTCGACCATTTCCTTGACGTTATGCTGCAATATACTTACCACATTAAATATATTAGTACCATAAAATAAAACTAAATCAATGTAAATAGTCATGCCTTTAACCGGATCTGAGGGACGACGAACCTTGATATTGGTAACTCTGTCTATTCCTTTCAATTTGCTGACAATAATATTAACAATATCGATAACAACATAATCAGAAATTGCCAGCTTGCCATAATAACTGAAAGATGGCCTTACTATCGATTTTTCATCACTAATTTTAGTCTTTTTCTTTCTGGAAAAAAGGTGATGTGGTAAATCAACCAAGATACCTGAAAAATGCGGTTTAAGTTCGACAGTCGGCACCGGAACAATGTGTTTGCCCTCTTTTAGCCTTATCTGCCTGGCCTTATTTATTTCGTGCTTACTGGCAATGTCCTGTATTTTCACATACTTAACAGGATCTGGCAAACCAAGTCGAGTACAAATCTTTAATGCCATATTGGTTGAAGTTCCAATTACCAAAATTCTCTCAATTTTTGCATCAGCAATTGCCTTTTTAACTGCTTCAACATGGTCATCGTCAGAAAAAATAGCTCTTTTAACCGCCTGAATCCTGTTCTGTTCATTCTTAGCTGAAGAACCAGCAAGAATTTTTGTTCCTTTAATCAGAAGGCCGTCATCTATTATGGCTTCACTTTTGTATTCATGCGCAATAGCCAAAGCTCTATGACTTTTCCCTGTACCGCTAGGCCCCACAAACGCAACAACTTCCATGATGACCTCCCCCAAAGAGACATTGACTTATTTATATTCTATCACAGATTTGACATTTTCATATAGAACTAAAAATTCTCCCAAACTATGCGGAAATCTTCCAGTATCACCATGGAAATCTGAACCGCCACAAATCAACAATTTGTATTTTTGCGCCAATTTAAAATATGAACTGCTTTCAACTTCATTAGCCGACGGATGCCATACTTCTATGCCGTCGAAATTTGTTTCTTTGATCAAAGTTTCTACTAAATTAAAATTTTTCAACTCGCTTGGATGGGCCAAACACGCAATGCCACCAGCCTGATGTATTAAATCAACCGCCTCTTGCGGAGTTAGCTTTGGCTGAGGAACATAAGCAGGCCTTCCACGCTTCAGCAGAACATCAAAAGCTTGTTGAATACTTTTGAAAAAGCCTTTTTCGACCAAAGCTTTGGCCACATGGGGCCTGCCAAAAGCACGATGTGACGTATCCGTTACCTCAACTTCTATATCAAATCCCAGACCCCTGACCTTCTCAATAATTTTCTCCAGCCTTATTTCGCGTGCATGTCGTAGTTCAAATGTACGAGATAAAAGTGGTTCATACGCTGCATCAAAATGATAGCCTAAAACATGGATGTTTTTATCTTCATCCTGAGTGCTTAATTCTATTCCAGAGAACATTTTCGGTCCGTTTTTTAAGGTCTTTAAATAAGCAAGAGCCGCTAAGTAACCATTGACAGAATCGTGGTCAGTAATGGATAAAGCTGCGATTTTTTTTGCGATAGCAGTATCAATAATTTCCTTTGGAGTAAAAAAACCATCGGAAAAAGTGCTGTGTATGTGAAGATCAACAAACATTTTAGATTCCTTTCACCAGCTGGACTAAAGTTGCAACACCCATGCCGGTAGCACCCTTGACCCAGAAACCGTTGGTCTTTTGAGTAGTAGCAGTTCCTCCGATATCTATATGCGCCCATGGCGTATTCTCATCAACGAATTCACCAATAAAAAGTCCCCCAGTAATAGCTCCGCCTGCTTTACCAGCACTATTCAATAAGTCGGCTACATCGCTTTTTATTGCTTCTTTACACTCAGGTAATGCCGGCAATCTCCAGTAATTCTCACCAACGGTACTTCCTGCCGCTATAATATCATTGCATAAAGAATCGTTATTACTGACTACTGCCGAAGTTTCGTTGCCCAAAGCAATTATTACAGCCCCTGTAAGGGTAGCAATGTCAATAACCTTTGCTGCACCTTGACGGCAAGCATACCAAACAGCATCAGCAAGAACCATCCTGCCCTCGGCATCCGTTGACACAACTTCAATTGTTTTACCATTGGCAGCTGTAACAATGTCACCCGGACGGGTTGCTGAGCCAGATGGCATATTTTCTGCGCACGCCGCAATTGCCATTACATTACAAGGCAGCTTTAATTTGGCAATAGCTCGTATTGCTCCAAGTACTGCTGCCGCACCTGCCATATCGTCCTTCATCTCCCCCATGCCGGCTTCTGGCTTGATTGAGATGCCGCCACTGTCAAAGGTTATGCCCTTACCTACAAGAGCAACCCAATTCCCTTCGTTTGAACCATTGTATTTCAAAGTTACAAGTTTTGGTTCGGCTGAAGATCCCTTTCCTACGGCTAATAAAGCCCCCATTCCTTTTTCCGTCATCTCTTTAACGCTCAAAATTTCACAGCTGAGGTCTAAGTCTTCAGCCATTAAAACTGCTTCAGTAGCCATAGTCTGAGGTTGGACAATATTTCCCGGCCTGTTTACCAGATTGCGCGTCCAGATAATGCTCTCACATAAAACATTGGCCTCGGCAATAATATTGCTGACTTGCGGACAATTTGCGATGATCTGGATTATACCATCGAAACCGCTTTCTTGTTTGCTTTTGAATTCTTTAAACTCATAGCCGCCCAATACAAGCCCTTCTGCCATAGCCGCCAAACATTCACTATTGCCATTAGCACAAAGATTTTTTGCATATACAACAATCTTCTTACCTGATGTCCTAATTATTGCGCGGGCAGCTTCTCCGGCAACTTTACGATAAATATTCGCCCGCAAATCCTTTGACTCGCCTAACCCTATTATAATAAATTTCTTTAACCCGTTGGCCGAGTCAGTTATAAAGTTACATACATTGTATAAATCACATATTTTTTTGTCCTTCGCCGTTAACTTTTTTAAAAGCTCGACATACGGAAGGTTAATGTCCTCGGTGTCTTCTTTGGTGACTAAAAGCACCAATACATCTGCATCAGTAAGAGCTTGGTCATCACTGACAGCAGTATCAATGTTCTTTATAACGCTTGAAGCATTTTTTTCTTGAATTATCATTTGCTTTGCTCCTTTAAAATTGTTTATTTATAAATTTTCGACAATATAAAAGAAAAACCTGCTGCCATAAAAATTGACAGCAGGCTTTTGGCATTATTTAATCAAATTATATTCTTTAAATACAGCAGAAACTTTTTCTTTTTCTGTTTCAGACATAGGCACTAATGGCAACCTGACAGGACCGGCATTGATCGGCGTTAACATAGTCACTGCTTCCTTGACGGGAATCGGGTTGGTAGTTACAAACATAGCTTTTGCTAATGGCAACATTTTTGCGTTTAAGTTCATCGCATCTTTTACGCGCCCCGCTTCATAAGCTTGCATAATTTCCTGCAGCATCTGTCCCCCTGTGTTGCTGACAACGCTAATGAGCCCGGTAGCGCCTACAGACATGAAAGGAAGAATCAATATGTCATCTCCACTGTAGATTGAAAAATCTTCCGGTAGTACAGAATAAAGTTCTGCGACCTGAGAAACGCAGCCAGCAGCTTCCTTGATGGCAACAATATTTTTACAATCTTTCGCTAAACGAGCTACAGTTTGTGGCAGTATATTAGAACTTGTGCGCCCAGGAACATTATATACAATTACCGGCAACTCCGTGCTGTCTGCAATTGATTTAAAATGCTGGTAAAATCCCTCTTGAGGCGGTTTGTTATAATATGGACCAACAACAAGGAAACCATCTACGCCAGTTGCTTCGGCTGCTTTAGTCAGTTCAATCGTTCCCGCAGTATTATTAGAACCTGTTCCTGCAATAACAGGTACCCTTTTATTAACGCGTTTAACGACTGCGCGGAATAGCTCCAGTTTTTCTTCAGTGGATATGGTTGGAGACTCGCCGGTTGTTCCACATACAACCAGACCATCCGACCCATTATTAATTAACCAATCAGCAAAGTCCGCCATCGCTTCTAAGTTGATACTGCCATCCTGATTCATCGGTGTAACCATAGCTGTTAGTAACCTGCCAAAATATGGTACTCTCATTTAATTTTCCTCCTATCATGTAACTAAAGGTTAAAAGCATCGTGAAGTGCGGTCACCGCATCATTTAAACGTTCTTGATTTATTATAGCCGAAATTGTGGTGTCTGAATCAACAGTTTGCAATATCATTATTCCCTTTTCAGCAAGTGCGGCAACAAATGTTGCCATTATTCCGGGAACACCGCGCATTCCGGAACCAACAATTGATACTTTGGCACAATCCGAATGCAATTCAAATTCATAGCCGGAATCGGCAAGAAGTTTATTTGTTCTTTCAACATCAAACATAAAAACCGAAAACATTGTAAGTTCAGGCTGCAAATTTAAGCAGCCGACACTGATGCCGTTTTTTGCCAGGTCATCATAAAGTCTATGAGCACAATCAACATCATTACCAGCAAATCTGACTTTAAATTGAGCCAGGTCTTTTAAATAGGCAACGCTGCTGATAATACGCCCAGGCACGGAAGAGTTTTTGTCAACAACATCTTCGTTACAAATCAATGTGCCGGGGGCATCTGAGAAAGTTGATTTAACTACGATTGGTATTTCTTTTTCCATTGCAATTTCCACAGCCCGTGCATGAATAACTTTCGCGCCTTGATGCGCCATCTGACAAACATCGCCATAAGAAACACAATTTAAGATGTTGGCATCTGAAACAACCCTTGGATCAGCAGTCATTATTCCTTCAACATCTGTATAAATCTCAACGCAATCAGCTTCTAAAGCAACTCCCAGTGCTGCGGCAGTAGTATCACTGCCGCCACGACCCAATGTAGTAAACCTTCCGTCGGACGATACGCCTTGAAACCCACAAACAACAGGAATAATGCCAGAATTCATGTATCTTAAGAGATTGTCTGGATTGATATCCTTAATCCTTGCATCCCCAAAATTTGAATCAGTTAATATTCCTGCTTGTCCTCCGGTCAAGGCGGCTGCCTTAAGACCAGCTTTCTGCAGCGAGGCTGCCATTACAGAAGCCGAAATAAGTTCACCACAACACATTATTGTATCAAGATCGCTTAAATCAACCGCAGTATTTTCTTTTTTTATAAGGTCTATGAGGCTGTCGGTAGCATAAGGCTCACCTTTCCTGCCCATAGCTGAAACAACTACTGCCGGCGTAAAACCGGCCTTAATTGCCTCTAGAACTTTGTTTTTTGCTGCTTTTCTTGCCTCTGCTGTTGCTACGGAGGTCCCGCCGAACTTTTGTACTATTATTTTCATTGTCATTTTTCCTTATTATTAAATCCAACCATTTTTTATCATAGTCTCAGCTATCTGCAATGTATTTAAGGCAGCGCCTTTTCTGATTTGGTCGCCAACTACCCACATGTTGAAAGAATTGTCAGCGGATTCATCTCTTCTCAAGCGGCCAACATAAACATCATTTTTATCGGAGGTATAGATTGGCATTGGATATACTTGATTCTGAGGATCATCCTGCAATTGTACGCCTGGAAATTTGGCAATTGCTTCTTTGATCAATTCTAAATCTAAATCATTTTCCAGTTCAATGTTCACTGATTCAGAATGACTTCTATATACCGGAACCCGAACAGTTGTAGCTGTAATCCTCATATCATAATCTTCCATGATTTTCATTGTTTCATTGACCATTTTCATTTCTTCTTTAGTATAAAGATTATCCATGAAAACATCAATTTGAGGAATCAAATTAAAGGCAATCGGATAGTGCTTATCAAGGCTTGCGCTTGGAAGAATTTTTGCTTCCATCTCCCGGCCCTCGGAATACGCCTTAACTTGGTTTGTTAACTCATCTATGCCTTCTTTTCCCGCACCGGATACAGCTTGGTAAGTAGAAACAATAACTCTTTTAATTCTTGCCAAATCATAAATAGGCTTTAGTGCCATTACCATAATAATTGTTGAACAGTTAGGATTGGCAATAATACCTTTATGTTTTAAAATTGCTTGTGGATTTACTTCAGGTACAACTAAAGGAACCTCAGGATCCATACGGAAGGCACTGGAATTATCAATAACCACAGCGCCAGCTTTTACAGCATAAGGTGCAAAATCTTTACTTATCGAGCCGCCAGCGAATAAAGCTATATCGATATTCTCAAATGAGTCGCTCTTAGCTTCTTCTACGACATATTTTTTACCCATAAAATCGATTTCATTTCCTGCGCTACGGCTTGATGCAAGAAGCTTTAGTTCGGCGAAGGGAAAATTTCTTTCTTCTATCAATTTTAAAAATTCCTGTCCTACCGCTCCGGTCGCTCCTAAAATTGCAACATTGTACCTTTTCATTTCACTTTCCCCATTTCTTCGTTTTAGTATTATTTAAAGCAATTGGTCCAATCCGTAAACCAGCCCTTTTTTATCATAAATTTTACGACAGCCAAGCATTACACCCGGCATATAACACTCACGATTGATCGAATCATTCCTGATTTTCAAAGTTTCTCCCGCACTGCCAAAAATAATTTCCTGGGAGGCAACGAAGCCTGGAAGACGAACACTGTGTATACGCATTCCTTCATATTCAGCCCCACGAGCGCCATCAATTATCTCCTCTTCGGCAGGATTGCCTTGGGCAACAAATCCTCCACGTACTTCAGACAGTTTTTTTGCGGTTAAAACAGCGGTACCAGATGGCGCATCAAGCTTTTGATCATGATGTAGTTCAATAATCTCTACCTGCGGGAAATACTTCGCGGCTTCACACGCAACTTTCATCATCAAAATCGCTCCTAAAGCAAAGTTCGGTGCGACCAAAATGCCTGTGTCATTTGACTTAGCCAGTTCCTCAAGCTCCGTCAGATCTGCTTTGGAAAAACCGGTTGTGCCCACAACGGCATATACCCCTGCTTGCAAAATAATTCTAAGATTATCCATTACGACATCAGGTCGCGTGAAATCAATTACAATATCAGGCTTAACTCTCTTTAAAGCATCTTTAAGGTCAGTATCAAAGGAAAGGTTCGTACCATCAACAATTTTATCTTTTGCCATAATATCAACGGCTGAAACCAGTTCCATATCTTTTTGTTTAAGAACAGTCCTTACAACTTCGCTTCCCATGCGACCCAAAGCACCATTTACTAAAATACGAATCACTATTAACATCCCCTTTTAAAAAATAAGAGCCGCTGGTTATCCCAACGGCTCGTAAATACCCAAAGCTGGCATTTGAAGCATTTTGAGATAGCACTCCACCAATTCCTTGGCGACAGTCCGACAGTTATTCACTGGCAGCCCAGCCTGACAGTGCGGCCACTGTCAAACTTCGGCGGTAACCCTTTCATTCGCATCAACAAATCCCTTCTCCACGAACTAATAATGCTTTCCGCTCCTCTATCATTCCTTTTCAATTAGCGTCATTATATACTACTATAAGTTCCTTTGTCAAACACAAATGTTATTTAGTGCTTCCAAAGCCGCCACTACGCACATTTTTTTCGTTTTCCAAATCGTTATCGGCAATAAGGAAAGAATAAAAAATACCCTGGGCTATGCGTTCGCCTTTTTTCAAGGAAATATCTCTCCCGCTAAGATTAAAAAGTAGCAGCATGATATGACCCTCGTTTTCCTCATTGTTATAATAATCAGAATCGACTATTCCTTGATTATTAATCATCGTTACACACATCTTCATCGCAATGCTGGAACGAATGTGCATACCAAGATACTCATTCTCAGCCATATAAGCCTTAACACCGGTAGCGACACGGGTAACCTGGCCAGCAGTCAGGACTACATCACACGGCAAATAAAAATCGTAGCCGGCAGAACCTTTTGTCTTTCGTTCCGGTAAGGTAAAATCAATGTTTTTATATTCTTCTACTTTTTCGAAACCACGTAAACGCATATTTTTACTCCTTGCCTTTTTAAAAAATATAACACAAATATTATAGCATTTAACATATTTAAGAACAACAAAGCCTGCACAGTTGTGCAGGCTTTGTAAAAAATTAGTTTTTTAACCTTGTAAAACCGCTTTGCGGGAGAGATTAATGCGACCCTTCTGGTCAATCTCAACAACTTTAACTGCTATTTCATCTCCGACGGAAACGACGTCTTCGACCTTTTCAACTCTTTCTGTCGATAGTTGAGAAATGTGAACAAGGCCTTCTTTGCCAGGAAGTATTTCAACAAAAGCGCCAAAATTCATCAAGCGCGTTACTTTACCTGTATAGATTTTACCTACTTCAGCAACGGCGACAATTCCCTCAATCATAGCAATAGCTTTTTGAGCAGAGTCACTGTTTACGGCTGCGACAAAAACCTTGCCACTGTCGTCAACATCGATTTTAGCGCCTGTTTCTTCCACTATCTTTTTGATCATTTTGCCGCCAGGGCCAATTATATCGCGAATTTTGTCAGGATTTACTGTTATAGTTGTAATTTTGGGAGCATATGCAGAGAGGTCTTCCCTCGGCGCAGAGATGGCCTCCATCATTTTGTCGAGAATAAATTGGCGGCCTTTTTTTGCTTGTGCCAAAGCTTGTTGGAAAATCTCTTTATTGATTCCATCAATTTTAATATCCATCTGGATTGCTGTAATACCTTTTTCGGTACCGGCAACCTTGAAGTCCATATCGCCGAGGGCATCTTCCAAACCCTGTATATCGGTTAAGATCGTGAAATACTCACCATCTTTGACAAGACCCATAGCAACGCCAGAAACAGGTGCTTTAATAGGAACGCCTGCATCCATCAGGGATAGCGTGCTTCCGCACACACTGCCCATGGAGGAGGAACCGTTGGACTCCAAAACTTCGGAAACAAGACGAATCGCATACGGAAAATCTTCTTCCGATGGTATGACAGGCAATAAAGCTCTTTCGGCCAAAGCACCGTGTCCTATTTCGCGGCGTCCTGGAGAACGGAGCGGTTTAGTCTCGCCAACGCTGTATGGTGGAAAATTATAGTGATGAATATAGCGTTTTGTTTCTTCAACGCCAAGGCCGTCAATAATTTGTACTTCACGTAATGGAGCCAAAGCTAAAACATTAAGGATTTGTGTTTGTCCACGGGTAAACAAGGAGGAACCATGCGGACGCGGCAGCAAGCCGACTTCACAGGTTACCGGGCGCACTTCATCCAATTGACGTCCATCCGGGCGAATTTTATCAACCGAAATTGTTCTGCGAACAACAGTTTTGATCAGCTTTTGAGTTACATAAGCAACATCTTTGGCATTTTCAGGGTACTTTGCATTGAAAACTTCCGCGATTTCCTTTTTAACCTGGGATACCATTTCTTCACGACGAAGCTTGTCGGAATCCATTAAAGCAGCCTTCAGTTTTTCTGCGCCGTAAGCCTTAATATCTTCAACGATTTCAACCGGTGGAACATAAACCGGCACTTCCATTTTTTGTTTACCGATTTCAGCCTGGATTTTTTCTAGGAAAGCAACAAGTTCTTTGATTACATCATGTGCAAACCAAATTGCGTCAAGCATGACTTCTTCAGAAACTTCTTTTGCGCCGGCTTCTACCATGAGAATAGCGTCTTTTGTTCCGGCTACGCCAAGACTCAACTCGCTGATCTTTGTCTGTTCAACATTTGGGTTAATAATAAACTCGCCATCAATCAAACCAATGCGAACGCCTGCAATAGGCCCATCGAACGGTATATCCGAAATGGAAAGTGCACAAGATGCCCCAATCATTGCAGTCATATCCGGCGGGTTATCCTGGTCGACGGAAACAGCAGTTGCCACGATTTGAACATCATTATGATAACCGTCAGGGAACATTGGACGAATTGGACGGTCAATCAGTCTGCTGGTTAATATGGCAGCCTCACTTGGACGACCTTCCCTTTTAATAAAACCGCCTGGAATCTTTCCAACGGCGTACATTTTTTCTTCAAAATCGACAGTTAAAGGGAAAAAATCTACTCCCTCTCTCGGAACCTTTGTACCGGTAACAGCGACAACTACCGCCGTATCCCCGTAACGAACCAATACTGAACCATTTGCCTGTTTTGCAATTTTCCCAGCTTCGATAGTCAAAGTCCTACCGCCAAGCTGCATGCTATAACTATGCATCTTATAGCTACCTCCTCTAATTTCAACACATTTTTGAGTTACCTGCAGATTATTCGACACAAATTCAAAATAACCTTTATTTTTTTAATAATTTTGACATGACTTACAGATAATAATGAATTATGGCATACAAAAAACTGCTTGTCACAGAATGTGAAAAGCAGTTTTAATGCAATCAATACTACGCTTCCAGTTTAATCCCTGGCGCGTGCCGGTTCCACATTGACTTTGTAGCCTTTAATTGTATTACGATGCATTACTGCTAAAACCTTCTCAGCCATATCTTCCGGTACCTCAACAAAGGTAAATTTATCGTAAATACTGATCATGCCAATATCTTTACCAGGAACATCAGCCTCAATTGCTATGGACTGGATAATATCCTTGACGGTAATCTTTTGGCTGCGGCCAATGTTAATAAACATACGAACCATGCCAGGTTTAGCGCCAGTGTTTCCCAAATCAGGTGCAACAGTGGTTTCCGCCGGTGCTTCCAAGGCTTTGTTGCCTTCCTGCATTAATTTTACAGCTGCGGCTGCAACCTCTTCCGGATTGTAGTCTTTCAACAAAGAGCCAATAATGGGCAAATAATCATTATAATTATTTTGGTCTAAAACGCTCTGCAGTTTCGAAACTATCATTTCTCTTTGACGTTCCAGAACATTAGCTTCTGTCGGCAGCTGACGACGAACAATTTTGATATTAACTGCCTTTTCAATCAACTTCAGTTGGCGGAATTCGCGCGGGGTAATAAAAGTCAGTGCTACGCCTTTGTTGCCTGCTCGGCCGGTTCTTCCTATACGGTGCACATAGCTCTCAGGATCTTGTGGAATATCAAAATTCACAACATGTGTAATATTTTCAATATCCAAACCACGAGCGGCGACGTCAGTAGCAATGAGGATATCAACGCGTCCTGCGCGGAATTTCTTCATTACACGATCACGCTGGTTCTGGCTTAAGTCGCCATGTAAACCTTCTGCCAAATAGCCGCGAGTACCAAGAGAAATTACTAATTCGTCAACGCCTTTCTTAGTGCGGCAGAATATAATAAGCTTCCCATTGATTTCAACATCGAGCAGACGGCACAAACCATCAACCTTATCTTTTGTTTCATAATAATATTGGTCTACCAACGGTGCCGTAACTATCTCTTTGTGAATAGCAACAAGTTTTGGTGCCTTCATGTATTTTTTAGTTAAGCTAAGTATTGGGCGCGGCATAGTAGCGGAGAAAAGCAGTGTTTGGCGTTCTGAAGGAAGATTTTTCATAATTTCTTCCATATCCTCAACAAAGCCCATGTCCAGCATTTCATCTGCTTCATCTACGACAAGAAACTTGATATTATCAAGTTTTATAGTAGCTCTTCTAATATGATCAAGAAGCCTGCCAGGTGTTCCAATAACAATTTGTACCCCACTGCGCAAAGAGCGAATCTGACGGTCAATCGGCTGTCCGCCGTAAACCGGTAATGCTTTCACACGCTTGGTCTGGCCGATCTTACCTATTTCTTCGGCCACTTGTATTGCTAATTCACGAGTAGGTGTCATCACCAAAGCCTGGATATGACGATGGTCTGTAATATTCTGGACAATAGGAATACCAAAGGCTGCTGTCTTACCAGTACCTGTTTGTGCCTGCCCTATAACGTCATTACCTTCTAATACGATTGGTATAGTTTCTCTCTGAATTGGTGATGGTTCTTCAAAACCCATGTCTGTCAGTGCAGTTACTATCTTTTTGTCTAACAGTAAATCACCGAACATTTCTTTTGTGTTGTTTGTCATAATTCCTCCTAAAATTCTTCATTTAATTTGTCCAAAGCCAGCGAAAAAGCGGCTAATACACTACGCAATTTGTTATCAGTTCGAGAGCCAGTAAACTTATGTTTTTGGCAAACAATTCCTTTTTCACTCGCTATAGCCATATATACCAAGCCAACAGGTTTTTCACTTGAGCCGCCGCCTGGTCCTGCAATTCCAGTGATACCAACACCAAGCGCAGTATCAAAAAGATTGCGAACTCCAACCGCCATTTCACATGCCACCTGCTCACTTACAGCCCCGTATTTCTTTAAACTATCTTCAGACACATTAACAACCTTAGCCTTAGCCTCATTACTATAAGAAACAACTGAACCTAAAAGATATTCAGAACTACCGGGAATGTCTGTCAGCATGCTGCTGGCCAAGCCACCCGTACACGATTCCGCAAAAGATATCGTTTTTTCCTTTTTAAGCAATTCTTCCCCCAGCTTTTTAGCTAAAGACTCGTTATCAACGCCATATATATTATCCTCCAGCCTCTTGCGCACTTCGTCTTCCATTTCTGATATCATGGCTTCAGCCATAGCATAATCAACACTTTTTGCCGTAATCCTGATTATGATTTCGCCGCTTCTCGCATAAATTGCAATTGTTGGATTGGTCTGCGACATAATAATATCATCAAGTTTCTCGGCAACAGTTGATTCACCAATTCCCTTAAGACGCAAAACTTTGGAGTGGATAATTCCTTGTTGTGCAAAATGTTCTTCTAAAAAAGGCAACATTTGCTCAGTACATACATGTTTCATTTCATTGGGCGGTCCAGGCAAGAGAATAACAAGCTTATCCTTAGTTTCTACCGCCAACCCGGGGGCAGTCCCGGCATCATTCTTTAAAATATATGATCCACGCGGTACCATCGCTTGCTTGACATTATTTTCAGGCATGCAAATTCCCCTGTGAATAAAAAATCCATTTATTTTTGTTAGTGTATCCTGGTCTAGTTCTAAAGGCAGGTCAAGCACTGAGGCAACTATTTCTTTAGTAATATCGCCCCTGGTAGGACCCAGGCCGCCGGTTGTAACCACAATGTCTGCACGTGTTAATGCTATTTTAAGTACATCACTGAGTCTTTTTTCATTATCTCCCACAGTCGTCTGATATAAAACATCAAAACCTTTTTGATTTAGAGCTTTAGACAAATATTGGAAGTTGGTGTTCAAAATATCACCAAGCAGCAATTCTGTTCCAGTATTAATTACTTCGACAACCATCTATCCCTGACCTCCTTATGAAGCTATTCCGGTTCTCCTACCAACTCATAAGTAAATCCTTGCAGAATTCTTACTTTTACAAATTCCCCGATCTTTATTCCGGTAGCATTCTCAATATATATTCTGCCATCAATTTCGGGTGCTTCTCTATATGAGCGTCCATAAGCTAGTTCACTATTTTGTTCATCAAAACCTTCCACCAGAACCTCAAGAGTTTTCTCCTCAAGATTTTGGTGCATCACTTCAGAAGCGCGTGCCTGTATTGCCATCAACTCGTGATAACGATCCTGCTTGACCTCATCGCTGATTTGGTTAGGCATTAGAGCTGCAGCAGTTCCCTCTTCCTGGGAATAGGTGAAAACGCCTGCACAGTCAAAGTTTTGCCTAGCTACGAAATCTTTAAGCTCTTCAAAATCAGTTGCCGTTTCGCCGGGAAAACCAACAATAAAAGTTGTACGGATGCAAATACCCGGTATGCGGCTTCTGAGTTTTTCAAGCAGGTTTTCTATCTGCAGCTTGGTATCATGTCGATTCATGCTGCTCAAAAGTGAATCGCTGATGTGTTGTAACGGAATATCAACATACTTGCAGACTTTTTCACAACTTGCAATTGTTTCTATCAGCTCATCATTAAAATATTGCGGATAACAATAAAGTATCCTTATCCAGTGCACGCCGTCAATCTTGTTTAGTTCTTGGAGAAGTTCCGCCAGGCGCAGCCTTCCATATAAATCTTCACCATAGCGGGTAGTATCCTGGGCAACGAGAATAATTTCTTTAACACCGCTGCTAACCAGTGCCCGAGCCTCGTCTAAAACCTCTTCAAAAGGTCTGCTTCTGTAAGGCCCGCGAATTTGGGGGATAATGCAGTAAGAACAGCAGTTGTCGCAACCCTCGGCTATTTTAAGATAAGCAGTATGTTGTGGAGTCGTCAATATACGTGGAATCGCCTTAGCAACCTTTTTATCGTTACTAAAAGGCAGAAGGCAAATAAACCTTTCACCCTTAAGCACTCTATCAATGACTTCTACTATTTCAGTATAGCACTCCGTTCCAACTATGGCATCTACTTCCGGTATATCTGCAAGAAGTTCTTCCGAATACCGTTGGCCCAGACATCCAGCCAAAATGAGATGCTTGCAATTGCCGATTGTTTTATATTCTGCCATCTGCAGTACGGTGTTTATCGATTCCTCTTTCGCCGATTCGATAAAACCACAGGTATTAACAATAATTAAGTCTGCTTCTTCGGGATTGTTAGTTATTGTTATCTGTTTCTCTTCAATTAACCCTAACATTGTTTCCGAATCAACAAGGTTTTTGGGACAACCCAGACTTACTAAGCCTATCTTCAACAAAATTACACCCTTTCAATCACTTGTCCGTGAATCTAACGTTTTGCAGCCATTTATCCACTAAGACAGACTGCTTATCATAACTTAAATAATTTTCATTTAACCAAAGCTTATCTGGACTCGCTCCCTCAAAACCGGCTTCATCCGGAAATAAGAAGAGATAACCATAGCCGAGCTTTTCGGTGACAATCATTGCCTCTTTGGACTTTGCCAGCCAATTGATTATTTTTTCACAAACAACAGCATTTTTTGAATTCCGGCCAATGCCTGCAGCAAAAACCTGTGCAGGATAGCCCTCAATTGGCTCCACTATATATGCAGGAAAATCATTCTCTATGTATTTGATAACTTTATTTCTGGAAGTTATTGCTAAATCCGCTTCGCCAATTGTGGTCAAGCGTATAGGACTAATAGCGAATTTTGCATACTGTGGGATTTTTTTATGAACATTTTTTAAAAACCCAAAAGCAGCTTCTTCACCTTGCGTGCTGGCAAATGCAGCGAGAAAGTATCTCATTTCAGGCGATACACTAAGATCTTCCATACTAACAACGATGTCATTTTGATTTACGAGATTTTCCCAAGACCGTAAGTTTATTTGTCCGACTTTACGGGAATAGACATTATTAACCAGAAATACATATGGGTCATAACAAACTCCCAGCCAAAATCCCTCTGCATCATACAAAGGAGATGGCAAATGGTCCTGTACCAACAAAGGATTTTTTTGCAGCATATTATCCATTGCCAACGCGATCATGTTTTCTCTCGAAGCAAGATACAAGTCTGGTTGCTCACCATTGGCTGAAAATGCTTGATTCTTGTCGATCAATTTATAATCCAATTTGCTCTTCGTCTTTAATTGATAATCGCTCAATAGCGCCTGCGTAAGATCGTCAGGTAAAACAGAGTAGATTCTGATAGATTTATCTGAAGCCGCATTAACTCTTCTTTCTGGTGCTTGCTCAACGCCATAAAATAAAACCAGAAAAATTACACATATCACCAAGAGCAATTTTGTTTGTTTCGCCATGCAGCCAGTACCTCTCTTATTACTTGCGACGTTTAGTATCTTTCCTCATTCTGCTATCTTTAGCTTTTTCCGCAATTTTCTTTCCGTTCATCTTTGAAGAAAAACCGGGTCGAGCCTGAGATAATCGAAGTAAACACCTGGAATCACTGCCAATTAAATCTGAACGATTGGCCAATTGCAGAGCTTCTTTTACCAAGTTACGATTTTTAGGATTTTTGTATTGCATTAATGCCCTTTGCATAGCTTTTTCATGCGGATTTTGTGTTACAAAAACTTTTTTGCCCGTTTCAGGATCAATGCCAGAATAATACATAGCAGTTGAACAACTTCCAGGCGTCGGAATGAAATCTTGAACCTGCTCAGGATAATGCCCTGTATCACGCAAAAACTCAGCCAATTCAACAGCGTCGTTAATAGTGCATCCAGGATGGCTGGAAATAAAATAAGGTACAACAAATTGCTTTAGGCCAATTTCCTGATTTTTTTTGTTAAAAAGACGCAGAAACTTCAAATAAACTTCTTTTCCTGGTTTCCCCATGTACTTAAGAACATTGGGCGACACATGTTCAGGCGCAATCTTAAGCTGTCCGCTAACATGATAACGGCAAAGCTCATCTAAAAACACCCTTGATTCATCAGCCAGTAAATAGTCGTACCTGATACCAGAGCGAATAAAAACTTTTTTTATTCCTGGCAATGCTCTGACTTTCCTTAGTAAAGCAACATAATCGCTGTGGTCAGCATCTATGCTGGGGCATACATTTGGAAACAAACATTGTCTATTCTTACATGCCCCGACCTTCAGCTGTTTTTCGCAAGCTGCATGTCTGAAATTTGCAGTAGGCCCACCGACATCATGTATGTATCCTTTGAAATCCGGCAGCTCAGAAATAAGCCTTGCTTCACGCAAAATAGACTCATGACTGCGAGCCTGAATTATTCTTCCCTGATGAGAATGTATAGCGCAAAAAGAACAGCTGCCGAAACAGCCCCGCTGACTGATTATACTGAATTTAACCTCTTCGATTGCTGGTATGCCACCGAATTTTTCATAGGAAGGGTGGTATGTCCTACAGTAAGGCAGGTCGTAAACAGCGTCCATCTCTTCTTCGCTTAAAGGAAAAGTTGACTGGTTTTGAACAACATATTTTGTTCCTGATTGCTGTACGACAACTTTACCGTAAAATGGATCCTGTTCCCCACTTTGCAATTTGTAAGCACGAGCAAATAGCTCTTTATTCTTAAGTATTGCTTCATAAGACGGCAACAGAACATGGTCATCTGCAACGCCTTCTAAATCATCACAAAGATAAGCAGTACCACGTACATACCGAACTGTGCTTATATTAGCCCCGCCAGCAAGATAATCCGCTATTTCAACAATTTGTTTTTCTCCCATTCCATAAACAAGCAAATCAGCGCCACTTTCCGTTAAAATAGTCGGTAAAAGTTTGTCTTTCCAATAATCATAATGCGCAAATCTTCGCAGACTAGCTTCAATGCCACCAATAACCACCGGTAATTCCGGCCACAACCTTTTAGCCATTTTTGAATAAACAACCGTTGCATGATCCGGTCGCTTCCCCATAATACCTCCTGGCGTATAGTTGTCTTTCTTGCGCAACTTACGGGCAGCAGTATAATGGCACAACATGGAATCAAGATTGCCCCCTGAAATTAGTACTCCCAGTCGTGGTTTTCCCAGCACAGACAAGCTTTGCTTGTTTTTCCAGTCTGGCTGGCAAAGCATAGCTACTTTATACCCTTTAGACTCAAGAACCCGACATATCACAGCCGGGCCGAAAGAAGGGTGGTCGACATAGGCGTCGCCACTAACAAATAAAAAATCTATTTGATTCCAACCACGCTTTTCAATATCATCAAGCGAAATCGGCAAAAATTCACTCATTACTAAACCTCCACCAACTTATCTTTTGAATGTTCTAACTACAACGCCATTTTCATCAGGCTCGTACGGAATCGCCTGCCCGTTACAAATAATTTTTGCTGCACGGACATTACCAAGTTTAATTACCAGTTCTTTATCGGCGCTCCAGTTAATACTCTTGCCAGTTGACATGAGACCAACGAAGGACTCTTTGCCATCCACATATGCCTCCGTCCAGCACTCAGCGTTATAAACAACATGTACTTCAATACTAGCCGCATCTTTGACCGCATAGACGCTGTCCTGTTCTTTCAAAACTGTGCTTTCCTTTGGTTTTTTCAAAGATGTTTGTGTACTAACAGCATTATTAATTTTATTATTATCTGCTCCCTTTTCGTCGAAGAAAAAACCACTAATGACATAACCTAAAAACAGGAAAGCTACGATACAAGATAAAGCCAGAATTAGACTTTTAGTCATTATTTTACTAACAAATGACTTAATCACACAAGAATTATTCTTAGATAAATCAGCTTTCCTTTTAGAAATAATACTTGTTTTCCGCGGTTCTGCAACATCTTGTGATTGAGACGACAAAGGATGTTCATGCTGCTTATTAGCCGCAACCTGCTCTTTATATTTTTCAACCATTGCTGGACCATTCAAACCAATATAGTTAGCATAGTTACGAATAAAACCTTTTAAATAGACCTCTCCGGGAACGAGATTAAACTGTTCATTCTCAATAGCTACCAAGTACAGCATGCGTATGCTCGTAGCTTCAGCTACTTGTTCGATAGTTATTCCTTTTGCTTCACGAGTATTTTTTAAAATTTCACCAACACTCGACATTATATTACCTCCCGGGCAATTTACTGATTCTTGTTGAAAAATCTTGTCTCAATTTCGTTATGGCTCATTATCAAATCACGAGGTTTGCTACCCATAGCAGGACCTATAATGCCGAATTCTTCCATAGTATCAACCAAACGAGCGGCTCTGGTATATCCTATGCGAAATTTCCTTTGCAACATTGAGGAAGAAGCCTGACGAGTGTCCATTACGAGGCGAACGGCATCTTCGAAAAGTTCGTCCTCAAACAAACCATCACTGACACCACCTTGGGTTTTCTTGCTATCACTTTCAAGCTCCTGTGTTGTAACTGCCTCGGAATACTCAACAGGAATTGATTGTGACTTAATGTAATTGACTAACTTATCTAATTCTTCATCCGAGACAAATGCTCCCTGGACTCTTTGTGGTCTATTAGCGCCAATAGGATAAAACAGCATATCACCTTTGCCAAGAAGTTTCTCAGCACCGCCCATGTCAAGGATAGTTCTGGAATCAGTTTGCGACGAAACAGCAAAAGCAATTCTCGAAGGAATGTTAGCCTTGATAATACCGGTAATAACGTCAACGGATGGCCTTTGAGTTGCCAAAATCAGATGTATTCCTGCCGCTCTGGCTTTTTGAGCCAATCTCAGGATTGCGTCTTCGACGTCGACGGCTGCAACCATCATCAAATCGGCCAACTCGTCAATAATAATTACAATAAATGGCAGTTTCTCGTCTGCGGCTTCATTATAACGATTAATTTCCCGCATCTGTGCGACGGCAAATAATTGGTAACGCCTTTCCATCTCTACAACGGCCCAATGCAGCGCAGACGCAGCCTGCTTTGCGTTCGTAACCACTGGAGTTAACAAGTGAGGGATACCATTATAATTAGTTAACTCAACAACTTTTGGATCAACTAAAATCAGCCTTACTTCCTCGGGTGAAGCTCTGAACAGAATACTGGCGATTATTGTATTAATGCACACGCTTTTACCGGAACCTGTTGATCCGGCAACTAAAAGGTGCGGCATTTTACCAAGGTCAGCAACTATAATGTTGCCAGCAATGTCCTTGCCTAAACCAACACATAGTTTATTTTTTGTTTTTCTGATTACGTCACAATCAATTATTGAACGAAAAGAAACCGTTTCATTTTTAAGATTTGGTACCTCTAAACCAATTGCTGTTTTTCCTGGAATAGGCTCTATACGGATTCCGGGAGAAGCAAGTTTTAGTGCCAAATCATCAGACAAATTCACGATACGGCTTACTTTTACCCCAGGCGCAGGTTCTAACTCAAACCTAGTGACTGATGGGCCGCAAGTAATGTTGACAACTTTAGCACGTACGCTGAAATCATTTAAAGTTCGTTCCAAAATTCTGCTTTGTTCCTGAGTTTCTTCATTTAAAATTGAATTTTTTAGCTTTGGCATAGGTTGCAACAATGACAGAGGCGGATATTTATAACCGTTGGTATGATTTGAAGTATCCGCGTTAAACAAAACCGGTTCGACATCTTTTTCTTCAACCGCTTTTTTTTTCTGAGGTACAACTGGCTCTTCCTTAGCCACACCATGTTCAGCATTCTCATATCCTGGAAATTTTTCCTGGTCATAAAATATGCGCTTCTCTTTAATTTGTTCCTTTACCTGGGCTAGAGATTCAGTTGCATTTTTTACGCCAATCTCTGTTTTATCTACAGACTCCTTAATGGAAAACTTACCAGTAATCAGCGTAGCACAGACAACGCCTGATGAAAGTATTAGCAGCGAACCCGGGACACCCGCCAACCTGCGTAAGGTTAGAAGAACCATTCCCCCTACAAGTCCGGCTCCCTCTGGCAGTCGATCAGCTAAAACTTCTTCACCTAGCGGTGTGAAAACATGATGCAACAGGCCAAGTAAGCAAAGGACTAAAAGCAGATATGAAAAAAATGTTCTATTAATACTAATGCCTTGATGCCTTGCAGCGTACCGCGAACCAAGGAAAAGTAAGAAGCCCGGTAACAGGATAGCAGCTTTTCCTAATAAATGTTTTAAAAATTTAGTGGAAAAAGCGCCCAAACTACCCATATTTAAGCCATAAAGCCCAAGAAACATGAATACTGCCAGCGCAATCAGTACAACACCAAGCAGCTCGGTTCCGTTACCGACGTCATTTTTGTTTTTCTTTGCCTTATTATCCAAGTTACGCACCCCATCACTAACGGACTAAGCTAATCATCATATTTCCATGATTACCGGTAATATCATCGGCCTTCTGCGTGTTTTTTCATAAAGATATCTGCTTAAGGAATCTCTTACGGCTGATTTAAGTGCCGACCACTCAGAAACGCCGTTTGCCTGGCATCTGTTAAGAGCAGTCATAACCTTTTCTCTGGCATTATCCATTAAATCGTCAGCTTCACGCACATAAACAAAACCACGCGATACAATATCCGGGCCGGCAACAATACTGCAATCCTGCTTGTCTATTGTAACAACAACAATCAATATACCATCTTGAGAAAGTTGACGGCGGTCACGCAAAACAATATTACCGACATCGCCAACGCCCAGACCGTCAACAAGGACTTTTCCTGCCGTTACTTTGCCATTAATGCAAATAGATTCCGGGGTTAGCTCAATAACAGATCCATTTTCTCCAATAACAATGTTCTCCTTAGGCATACCCAAAGATTGAGCCAATTTTGCATGTTTAACCAACATCCTGTACTCACCATGGACCGGCATAAAAAACTTCGGTCTCACCAAATTATGCATCAATTTAATTTCTTCCTGGCTAGCGTGTCCGGAAACATGTATGCCTGAACTTTTTTCGTAAATAACCTCAGCGCCAAGCCTGAAAAGATGGTCAATTGTTCTTGAAACACCCTTTTCATTACCCGGTATCGGAGTTGCAGAAATAATAACAGTATCACCTGGTACAATACCAACTTGTTTATGATCACTCATCGCCATTCTGGTTAAGGCGGACATAGGCTCCCCTTGGCTGCCTGTCGTCATGATGACAACCTGTGAAGGAACATAATTGTTTGTTTCGCTGACCTCTATCAGTGTACCCTCTGGAACGGTCAAATAACCTAACTCCATTGCGATATTTACTACATTAACCATGCTGCGGCCAATAACAGCCACCTTTCTGTTGTACTTGACAGCTGTTTCTAAAACCTGCTGGATGCGATGTACATTAGAAGAAAAAGTAGCTACAATAATTCTACCCTTGGCATAACGGAATTCTTCATCAAAAGTTTTCCCAACTATTTTTTCACTTAGCGTATACCCGGGACGCTCAACATTAGTGCTGTCGGCTAACAGCATCAAAACGCCTTTGTCTCCTAATTCCGCGAACTTGCTGAACTGAGTAACTTGTCCATCGACAGGCGTTTGGTCAAACTTAAAGTCACCTGTGTGAACAACCGTGCCGACCGGTGTATGAATTGCAATAGAAATTGCATCTGGGATGCTATGGTTGATTCTTATAAATTCCAATTTAAAAGCACCGGCACGAATAACATCGCCCGGCTGTATCGTCTTCAATTGGCTGGAAGAAACACCATTTTGTTTCAAACGACCTTGCAAAATACCTAAAGTTAGGGCAGTACCATAGACAGGTACATCTAATTTTTTTAAAATATACGGCAAAGCACCGATGTGATCTTCATGTCCATGGGTTAAAAACACACCCCTTATCTTGTCATGGTTTTCCATTAAATAAGTGATATCAGGAATGACCAAGTCAATTCCCAGCATATCATCTTCAGGAAAAGCAAGACCTGCATCGACAATAATAATATCATCAGCGTATTTAAATACTGTGATATTCTTGCCAATTTCTCCTAACCCACCCAAAGGAATAATATTAAGTTTTTGTTGTGTTTTATTCAAAAAACACACCTCCTGTATTTTTAATCTTCCGCTCAATTGATTTACAACTAGCTGGGGTTATAGCCGAACATTCACCTTAAAGTACATTATACCCTGCCAAAGAAGATATTGCAAGGATTGTGGCAGTTACGGTTAAAATTGGACCGCGAGATGAAAATATAAAAAGCCTCTTCGAAAATGAAATTTAGCATTATTGCTAAATTTTTCGAAGAGGCTTCATCGTAGTTCTATTCTGCATTTATTGCTCGTTTACTGCTTTCTTTTTTTCGAACTTTTGCCAAATATAAGCAGATGCCAGAATACCTATGCCGATAAAATCAGTGGTGAAACCAGGATCAATTAAAAGCAAACCACCAAAAAAGAACAATATTCTTTGCAATAAATTAGCATTCTTTATACAATACCCTATCATAGCAACGCTTATTCCCCACATACCTATCAACGCGGTTATAGTTGCTAATGTAATACCCATAGCTGTTCCGTTTATCATCAAAATCTCAGGTGACAAAACAAAGATATATGGAACAATAAATGCTGCGATAGCCAATTTCGCTGCAACGACACCGGTTCTTAAAGGATTTGCACCAGAAATACCAGCGCCGGCATAAGCTGCCAAAGCGACAGGAGGCGTAACGTCAGCCACGATACCAAAATAGAATGCAAACATATGCGCAGAAAGGACAGGTATTCCCATTTGCACAAGTGCAGGGGCGGCAATCGTAGAAGTGATTACATAATTGGCCGTTGTAGGAACGCCCATTCCTAAGATTAAGGAAGTTATCATTGTGAAGAACATTGCCGGCAGTAATTTTCCTCCAGCTAAATCCAAAAGAACAGTTGCCATTTTCAAACCTACGCCTGTTTTGGTAACGACGCCAATAATGATGCCGGCGGTAGCGCAGGCGATCAAAACTCCCAAAACGCCCATTGAACCGTTCACCAAGCCATCGATAACATCTTTAAATCTGATTCTGGTAGACTTGCGAAGGCAAGAACATATCAAGGCTAATGCGATGGCATAAAGTGCGGCACGCATAGGAGTGTGGCCCGTTACAAGCAAATATACAATTATGATTAGAGGTATGGCCAAATGGCCCTTTTCTAAGAATAACTCTTTGAATTTTGGCAGTTCCTCACGTGGAATGCCTTTTAAGCCACATTTTTTGGCTTCATAATGGACGCCAAGCCAAACACCGGTATAATAGAGCAAAGCAGGAATAATTGCAGCTTTAACTACTGTCATATAAGGTACACCAACAAATTCTGCCATAAGAAAAGCGGCAGCGCCCATAACAGGAGGCATCAACTGTCCACCAGTGGAGGCCGCTGCCTCAACCGCTCCAGCAAATTCAGGTCTATAACCAAGTCTTTTCATCATAGGTATGGTAAATGAACCAGTACCTGCCACGTTCGCAACAGAGCTTCCCGACACTGTTCCCATCAAACCACTAGAAAGCACCGCGACTTTTGCAGGTCCACCGGCTGCCCAGCCAGCTACGGCATTGGCCAAATCAATAAAAAACTTACCCAACCCTGTAGCTTCTAAATAAGCACCAAAAAGTATAAATAAATAAATAAAAGTAGATGATACACCCATCGGTATCCCAAAAATTCCCTCAGTGGTGTAAAACAGATGACCGATCATTTCTTGAGGACCAACACCGCGATGCGCCAACATTCCTGGTATGTAAGGACCAGCAAAAGCATAAATTATAAATAAGGCAGCCACTATGATCATGGGCCAGCCAACGACGCGCCTAGCAGCCTCAAACACCAAAATAGTGCCAATTAAACCAATATAAAAATCCATTTCAGTATTAAATCCCGCACGTAAAACCAAATCTTGATAAAAAACTACAATATACATAGCGCTAGTTACGCCGAGAATTGCAAGCAAAACATCAAACCAATTCATTGAACTTTTTGACCATCCCGAACGAGTCGGATAAAGCAAAAAAATCAATGCGAAGCCAAACGACAAGTGTATCGCACGTTGGAGATGAGCATCCAGAACCCCAAACACTGCAGTATATATTTGAAATGTTGCGAAGGCAATACAAATAGCTTTAATAATTATATTCCATATCCCAGTCATTTCTCTTTTATTTGACTCTTGGTCAAACTTTTTCAAGACCTCGTCAGCGGTCATTTCTTTGATATTTTCAGAGCTCATTTTGCCCTCCTTGTTAATTTAGAAGCCAACTTTTATACCGCTTTTCAACTTTAATTTCTAATAAGGTCCCTGGCTCGTAGAGTTTATATAGTGGAAAAAGGATGCCGGAATGATAAATTTTCGGGCATGCTTCCAGCCCTGTTCGCAATTTCACCGTTTTAAATTCTCGATTCATTTCTAAGATAAAATATCCGTCCTTGGTTGTCTGGAATTTGCCATCAGACGGCAAAAATGGCAGACCAACTCCAAGAGACTGGTACCTCGTCTCCCTCATCAAAAGATCGTCGACGCCTCTTACGATAAAATACTCCTGCACAGGAGTTTTCTGAACTGAATGTGTAAACTCTATATACCATTTATCACCAATTTTAGTAGCAAAATTTATCCGTTTTTGTCCGCCATCAGGGATAACGCTCACAACTAGTTGATTGGCATAAAACCACAAAAGACAAGATAATAACAAAAATGATATCAACAAGATTGTCTTATACTTTAAAAAAGACCGGAAACCGGCAGACTCCGGAGTCCGGTCTTTAAATTTAACATTTTCGTTCAAGGGTTATTTTTCCTTAAAATATTTTTCAGAACCGGCGTTCAAAGTAATGGACATTCCATCTTTGGCGGAAGCCTTTGAAACCGCTCCAGCTGCAGCATGTGCTGCTTTTAATCTTTCAAGGTTTGAGAAAATTGCCTTGGTGATATCATAACCAAGTTGTGTATCCATTTTTTCAGATACAACCAACATGCAACGAACTGCTACTGCACTTACATCAGCATTTTGATTGGTATAAGTTTTAGCTGGAATATTAACTTTTGTATAGAATGGGTACTTTGCAATCAAAGCATCAGCTTTAGCTGCATCAACAGGGATAAGAACAACTTTGTGCTGTGTTGAGATATCTTGAATGGCTGCCGTTGGATGACCAGCAGTAACAAATGCTACATCAACGTTGCCATCCTTCAAAGCGCTCGAAGCTTCACCAAAAGAAAGATATTGAACATTTACATCTTTGTAAGTAAGACCATAAGCAGCCAAAATCTGGCGTGCATTTGCTTCAGTGCCGCTGCCAGCCGCACCTACAGCAACGCGTTTGCCTTTAATTTGATCAAGAGTAGTAATTCCGGATTTCTCCAGGGTGACGATCTGGATTGTTTCAGGATATAAAGTTGCAATACCTTTTAATCCAGCAACTTTTTTGTCTTTAAACATCTCTGCGCCATTTGCAGCATAGTAAGCAATGTCGTTTTGAACAAAAGCAAGGTCAACTTTTCCTTGTTGGAGCAAATTAATATTTGCAACAGAAGCACCAGTACTTTGTGCGCTAGCGTTAGCACCAGGAATATTCTTATTGAGAATATCAGCTATAGCACCCCCCAATGGGAAATACGTACCAGCTGTTCCCCCTGTAGCAATATTAATAAATTTTTGAGCAGCAGGTTTTTTCTCATCTTTTCCTGATCCACCACAACCTGCAATAAGTGTTCCCAACATCATCAAAGCCAACATGAATGCTAAAACTTTTTTCATTAGTTACCCCTCCCAATATTGTTGTTTTTTTAGAGCATTTACACAAAAAAAATACTTTACCACCCCCACTATTTACGTACATTTCGCAAATCTCCAAACTTGATTCGACAAGCGTCTCAAGTTTTCCTGCAAAATTTTATAATGTATACTGTATTTTTTACACCGAATAACCTGCTTCTCTGTAACTTTGCTTTTGCATGGACTTAATTTTTATGTTATCATATTTTGTATTGAATTATACAAATTTAAAAGGATGTGTCTTTTATATGAAACAAGCAGCTTATACCGCAAAGTTGTCAAAAACTCTTTACCAAAATACTTACCGTTGTATTCTCAGCAACGAAAATGAAGAAGTGATAGGCACACTGCGCGTTGTTCCAGGTATTCCCATGGATCGCAGCGAAGTTCCTGAAAATGCTCCTAGCGTTCCACCTTATCTTCTGGTAATAGTTGATGATGCTGACATCAATAAAGATAATCTGATTGATTTTGAAGAACGCACTTCATATGCATTATTAAAGAGATTTTCCACCGAATATTATGTGCCACAACACTGTCAGTTTTATTATCCATCGCCTGCTTTTGTCTTTGAGCAGCCGGATAGCACTTCAAACCCCATAATGTAATAAATGCAATCAGAGGCCGGTTATTTAGTTAAAAATAACCGGCCTCTTTATTTTTTCAATCAAGCTTGAAGATGTAAATGTCATCTTTTTGAAAAAATTCACTCAAACGGCTCTTATCCACTCCAGCCAGCCTGCGATATTCTAAACCGCGAACCACTACATATTTCGTGCCTGTAGTTTTGAACAAATCGGCAAAATCAGCTGTTTCCGGCTTCATCTCTACGCCTGGTGTACGTGCGTAAAACATAAAGCCAGGCCGCAAAAATTTGTCAACATGAACATTTACGTTCTTATCACAGTTAGCTAAATAATAATTTGCAGCAGTGTTTACGCTGAAACGATCAGATACATTAGGCAACATGAAAGCAAAGACAACTGTCATCGTAAGGACTCCGGCAGTGACATGAAGCCAGGCAGCCAACATGACGTCCTTAAAATGCAGATAGGCCATTACCGTGCCAACAGCTAAAAGCATGGTTATACCTGCTAAAATTGTGGCTCCAAACGCCATTTCCGGTAATTGTTTGCCGCCAAAAAACCAACCTGCGGAAAGTAATGAAAACATGAGTAAGCTCCCAATGGCTGGCGACCATTCAATTCTTGGGAATCTTTCCCTGCTCATTCGTACAATATTCCAGCCAATAATAACTGCTAATGGCGGAAACAAGGGAAATATGTATGATACCAACTTGGTTTTTGATATAGAAAAAAACAGGAGCACAAAAAGCCACCAAATATGCATAAATATCAGGTTTTTAAAGCTTTCACCGGAACTGTCCATAATTGATTTTTTAAGCGAATTAAATAACAATCCTGTCCAAGGAAAAAGACCAAGAATCAAAACTGGTATATAGTAGTACCAGAGAACCCTGTCGGGATGTTCCGCTGTGGTAAAACGCGTCATATTGTGAAAACCAAAAAAAGTGTCAATGAAAACTTGTCCGTGAATTTGATACATGAAATAATACCAAGGACCAGCAACCAGAAGGAAAAGTATCAGCCCAGTCAATATATGCATTCTTCTCATTATTCGCCATTCACCGCTGGCAAGAAGATACAGAAAAATAATTATTCCCGGGAAAACAATGCCTATCGGCCCTTTGGTCAATGTTGCCAGACCCATTGCGATGTACATCAACAAGTATTTACCATTAAGGAACGCGAAAATAGAGCTGGTCATGAAAAATAACAAAGTCATATCTGTAACTGCAGCCTTGGCAAGATAAAAAAACTCCAAGGAAGTTCCCAAAACCAACGCAGACCAGAAGCCAGTTTCTTCATCGAAAAGTCGTTTTACCGCATAATAAAACATGACAACAGTAGCCAAACCCATAGCTGCAGACGGCAAGCGAGCGCCAAAATCGCTGACTCCGAACATATTAAATGTGCCGGCTACAAGCCAATAATACATTGGCGGCTTGTCATACCAAAATTCATTGAAAATCCTCGGTGACACATAGTCGCCAAATTCAATCATTTCCCTGGCAGTTTCCGCGTATACAGGCTCGTCTGGATCAAGAAGCGGCGTACCGCCTAAACCAAAAAACAAATTAAAACCTAATACAACTAAAAGCAATAATATGCTAAACCTTTTATCCAAGCCGGCCTTCCTCCCTCACCAATTCAGCAAAATAAGTATAAGTCTTTGCTAAACCCTCCTGCAACGATGTTTGAGGAGAAGTGTTTAACGCTTTTATCAAAGCCGTATTATCAAGGCAAGAACGGTAAATATCACCATTTCTGGCCTCTTTATATTCTACTTTAAAATGTTTTTGCGACACGGCAGAGAACTTTTCTATGAGTTCGTTAATACTTACTTCAATTTTATTGGATACATTTAAAATAAGATATCCTTCAGCATTTAATGACGCAATGATTGCTTCGGCAATATCGCCCGCATAGACAAAATCACGTGTCTGACCACCATCGCCAAAAAGCACCAAAGGCAAGCCTTCCGCTATCCTTCGGCCAAAAATGCTGACAACTCCCCCTTCGCCGCCATTTCCCTGGCGTTCGCCGTAAACATTGGCAAAACGGAAGACAATTGCATCAAGGCCGTACAATTCATGATAAACACGCAAATAGTGCTCTGCAACCATTTTACTTATACCATAAAAGGACATCGGAGTTAAAGCTTCTTTTTCTGTTAGTGGAACCTTGGTATTATTTCCATATACAGCGGCACTGGAGGAAAAGATAATCCTTTTAACACCATATTTTCTACAACACTCCAAAACATTAATCAATCCGAGAATATTGATGTCCGCATCCACATCCGGATGTTCCAGAGAAAAAGGCACCATTGTCTGTGCTGCCAGGTTAACAACAACATCGAATTTGTGCTTTTTGAAAACATCCTCCATTTCATGGTCGCGAACGTCCATTTTGTAAAATTGAATGCTCTGAGGAATATTATCTTCAAGACCAGAAGATAAATTATCCAAAACAACCATTTCGTGATTGGCATTGTTCTGCAACAGTTCAACCAAGTGTGAACCGATAAAGCCGGCACCGCCAAGAATTAAAATACGCATCTCAACACTTCTTTCCAATATTCATCATAGCCATATAATTAGCGCCAAACGCTCTTACACAAACAATCCCGCCCAACAGAAACGGAAAATATTCGCAGGCAAAACGCCAGAGAACGGCCATAATTCCAACCGTACCACCAGGCAGTAACGGTGAGAATAAAACAACAAAGCCTGCTTCCGCAATTCCGGAACCACCTGGTGTAGGTGAAAAATACAAAAGAAGGTTAAGTAATACCATTCTACCCATAACCAGTTGATAAGGCAGATCGAGTCCAAAACCATTGATAAAAACAGGAACAACCGAATAAATAGCAAGCAAACTTGTCCCTGACTCAATAAATGCACGAAATACTGCAATCGGATTCTTGCCTAACAAAAATGAAGCTTTACGAAATTCTTTATACCAGAGAAAAATTTTGCGGCGCATGGTTTTTGACAATTTGGAGGTTAACAAGAATAACCAATGCTCTGGATAACGTGTGTTCATGAACCCAACCAAAACAATGGGTACCAGAAATATTAAAAAAGCAATAGCCATAATAAAATTGGCCGGAAGCCAAGAAACAAGTGACTTATCATTATATAAAACGAAAGGCAGCAATAAAATCAAAAATGTAATGGACATAGTAGTTCTGACAATAACGACCGCAGTCGCCTTGGCAACCGGAACTCCGGCCCGTTTCATGAAAATTATTTGTGCGACAGCGCCCCCACTGGCTCCAGGTGTGATTAAAGCTAAAAAATAATTGCTTAAAACAACATTTATCGTATCCCCAATTGATAATTCTTCGCCAGATGCTTTCGTTAAGTTCCTCAGTCTGGTACCATCAAAGAAAAGTCCAACAAAGAGAACACCCAGAACAGAGGCCACTGACCATGGTTCGAAAATGGTCAGATACTCCAATGCTTGGATGTCAAAAGTAAAGTAAATAACAGCGCAGGACGTCAAAACAACAACGACGAAAAGAACCATAAGATGTTCCGTTAACTTATTTCGCATAGTCCAACCCACCAAAGTTTATTAGTGAAATTCTTTGTTCTTTAATCTCAGCCTTAGTTTCTGGCGCAAGAAATGCTGCAAGTTCTTCCTCCCAATGATATCCCCAAAAATACAACTTACTCAGGTCACTCCCATGTAAGCCGGGATGGGTCATTATTTCACTGACGCCCTCAGGCAACTCAGCAATAATTCTTCTGACTAATTTGCCATCTAAATTGCCTCCTGCCAGCATACCGAAAAAATGTTCAGGAAACTTAAGCCCCGCGTTAATAAGCTTTTTCTTGGCCATTTCCGCACAAACAGTAAGACCAAATCGCCCGACAAACCTACCCAAATTTGCCGAATATCCACCGTTCCATCTGATATTCTCGGCGGGAACTCTAACCTTTGCAATGCCATATGAATGACAAAGTTCTATTACTATATCAATGATCCCAGGCAAAACATGCAGATGCTGATGACTGTCAATATGCGTGATCGGAAGCCCTGTATTCAAAGCACACTCAATCTGTGCCGAAAGTTCTGCTTTAATCTCATTCTTTTTAACCATGCCTGCCATGAATCTTTTGACAAAAAGCACATAGTCAGGTATAAATAAGCCATTTTTGTCCAGCAAAGAAGTGATTCTGTCTGAAGGCAGCATCGGTCTTACACCTCCGACTAAAGTCAGATGTACCCCTATGCCAAGACCTGGATTGTCCTTCGCTAAATCAACTGCATTGCGAAAAGCCGGTGCACTGCACATCAAGGAAGCGCTTGTAATACAGCCCTCCTGGAAACCTTTTATAATACCCTCATTAATATATTCATGCAAGCCGAAATCATCGGCATTTATAATCAAATATTTCATGCTCGAAACCTCGTTATATCGCCCATTTTTTCTGCGTTCCTGTTAATTTTAACACAAAAACAGACGCATTTCCGCTTAATTTATTTTTTTATAGTTCGCAAAGTGTTTTTTTACCAGTTTATCTAAAAAGGCTGCGCCATGTTCTGCCTTAATTTCACGAGCTACGGTGGTCGTCAGATCTCCGCCGCCCTTTGGCAGAACCCTACCGGCTATAGTTGCTAATTCATCCATAACCTCCAAAAATTTTGCTCTGGCTAAAACCGAGGCCGCCGCAACAGCTACATCAGCCTCTGCCCGTTTTTGTTCGACAACATTTAGCCCGGGAAATTCATTTTCCAAAATTTCGCCAATACCGCTGTTGGCAGAAAACTGATCGACCAAGGCATAATTACATTCAGGGCGCTGCTTGATTACTTGACTAAGAGCAGTGATGTGGCCACTTGCCAGCAAGTGATTGAGATTTTTCTTTTCATTTTTCATCTGGTCATATCTAAAGTTGTACATTTCCGGTTTTAAAGCAAGAACTACGTTAATTGCCGGACTTTTTTTGATGAGCGGAGCCTGGCGCAACACTTCCTTATCGGTCAAGGTTTTGCAGTCTTTGACCCCGAGTGCCAGCAAACTCTTAGCAATGTCTTTATCAACTAAGACCGCTGAGACTACAAGAGGACCAAAAAAATCACCTTTGCCAGACTCATCAGAGCCAGCCCAAATTCCTTTAAAACCCGCACAATTCTCCAGCATACTGATTCTGTTATTATCATGCTGAACAAAGTCATTTGTGCTGCTTGGGGTATAATCAGGGGATATTGCCGCTTTAGCCGAACTCATTAGGAGTCCTTCCTGACCGCCCCATACAGCACTTATGCCTTTTTTGCCCTTGTAAACAGATAATATGGTTTTTTCGTCGCCTCTTAAAACTTTAAACTGCCGACCATAGGGCAAATCTTTCTCCTGTAAAACGATATCAGGCAAGGTAGTTAATTTTTGGCGAAGTTCATCAAGATAACGCTCAAAATCATTCATCGAGCATTGCCTCCGCTTTTTGCCAAGCTTCATGCATAATATTTTTTAAGGATTTACCACTCTTTTTCGCAATTTTACTGCAATCTTCATATTCTGGAGCTATATTAATGATTTCGTTATTATATTTTGCGATTTTAACAGCTACTAAACCATCATCAAATTCTGCATTAACAAATTTGCGGACAGCTATTTTGCGTTTTACAGGATAATACCTCACGCCCAAAGAGCTTGTTTCCCTCATTATCATTTCTACGATCAGATCAAGTATGTCTGAAGAGACAAGAACAGATAATTTGTGCGCTGGGCGGCCCTTTTTCATAATAATGGGTGCTATCCAGGCATCAAGCGCACCATTAGCCAGAAGTTTCTCAATTACATAGGGATATATTTCTCCAGGCATATCGTCAATATTACACTCCAGGACCAGCAAAGAATCCGCGGTTTGTTTTTCTTCTATTTCACCAAGGTTGAGCCTCACTACGTTCGGTATGGCTAAATCCCAAGTTCCTGCACCGTATCCTATGCGTTCGCAGAAAAATCTTTCAGGGAAATCTTCCATTGGTTTAGCCAATGCTGCCATGAGTGCAGCCCCTGTCGGTGTTACCAACTCTTTTTCAATTTGTCCGTGATAATGCGGAAGCTGCTTTAAAATCTCCGCCGTAGCTGGCGCTGGAACAGGCATTAAACCATGTGCGCATTGAATAAAGCCACACCCAGTCTGTATTTTATTAACAAAGACATGTTCAACTCCCAAATAATCGAGCGCAAGAACAGAGCCAACAATATCAATGATGGTGTCGATTGCGCCAACTTCATGGAAATGCACTTCTTCCAGGGGTTTGCCGTGAACACGCGCCTCGGCATGAGCCAAAACGTTGAAAATCTGAATTGATTTTTCTTTAACAGCAGTACTCAATCCAGATTTGTTTATAATGGAAATAATATCGGACAAATTGCGGTGTACATGGTCATGATGACCTTTATCAGCAATCGCCTGGTGATTGATATGATGTTGCGCATGGTCATGCTCATGTGCTTGTCCATGTGCATGATGATGTTCATGATTGTGCGCGTTCTCATGGCTTGGTTCATGTTCATGATTGTGTTCATGTTCTTCCGGCAAAAGCACGTTGAAATAAGTGGCGGCAATACCGCACTTATTAACAGGATGACAAACTATTTCATAAGCGCCCAGATGCATTTTTGCCAATTCATCTGTTATATAGGAAACAGGAACGCCAAGATTTAACATGGCGCCCAGAAACATATTACCGCTGATACCACTAAAAGCCTCAACGCAGATAGTTTTCATTATCTCACCTCATATGATTAATTATGCTTGCCATTCTTCCTGCTCCAAAACCATTATTGATGTTGACGACAGCAACACCTGCCGCACAACTGTTGAGCATGCCTAAAAGTGCCGACAAGCCTTCAAAATTTGCGCCGTAGCCAGCACTGGTCGGCACCGCAATTACCGGCTTGGCAACTAAGCCGCCGACAACGCTCGCTAAAGCCCCCTCCATGCCGGCAATAACTATCAGGGCATTAGCTTCCCGTATTGTTTCAAGCTTTTCAAACAAGCGATGAATACCGGCAACGCCAACATCATAAATACGTTCGACATTGTTGCCCATGACTTCGGCCGTTATAGCGGCTTCTTCCGCCACCGGCAAATCACTGGTGCCAGCAGTTATAACAGCAATTTTTCTCATCTCGTCTTTTGGCAAGGGCTTTCTTTCAACCGTTATCAGTCTGGCGCTTTCATGAAAAACGGCGTCAGAAACCTTATCCCTAACCGCAGAAAAAATCTCCTGACTTGCTCTTGTACCAAGGATATTGTCATGGCATTGGCTCAGTCTTGACATAATAAGAGCATTTTGTTCCGCGGTCTTCCCTTCGCAGTATACTACCTCCGGAAAACCTTGCCGCAATGTACGTGCATGATCTATTTTAGCAAAACCTAAATCCTCACAGCCTGCGTTTTGAATTTCTTCGAGCACTCGTGCCGAATCCATTTCTCCATTCTTATAGGCTTCAAGTATGCCTTTCATTTTTTCTTCGTAGGTCATTGTGTCCATCCTTTTAACAAGTATTAACAATCTTAGTATAGCATAGAAATAATTGGTTCGTTTCAGAAAAACAGAGCATTCCTTTAAGGAATGCTCTGTTTTCAATTATCAGCGGCCTTATGTTTCTCTTTCCATTCTTCTATCAACATATAGACCAAAGGCACAACCACTAATGTCAAAACTGTAGAAGTGAAAAGACCTCCTACCAGTACGACACCCATTGATTGCCTTAATTCCGCCCCTGCACCTATGCCCAAGGCAATGGGCATCATTCCAAAGATAGTCGATAACGTCGTCATCAGGATAGGACGCAGGCGCAGCGAGCACGCTTCAATAATTGCTTCGCGAACTTGTTTGCCGGCTTCCCTCGCTTGATTGGCATAGTCAACCAACAAAATTGAAGTTTTTGTGACAAGTCCCAACAACATTGTAAAACCAATCAGAGACATCATATTAATCGTCAGACCTGAAACCAATAAGCCTATAACTGCCCCAATCAAAGCAAAAGGCAGGGCAACCATAATTATAAGAGGCTGCACAAAGCTTTCAAATTGTGCCGCTAAAACCATATAAATCATGATAACGGCTATAATCAGAGCTACAGAAATTTCTGAAAAGGTCTTACTCATCATATCAGCCTGTCCAATCATCTTATAACGATAGCCTAGTTCCATATTAAGCTGCGGAATCAAATCCTTTTCAATTTTTTGGATTAATTCGCCTGGGGTCGTACCTACTGTATTAGCATAAACAACAAGCTGTCTTTGTCTGTCTTCACGGTCAATGCGCGTAGGACCTGAATCCAGCGTCACGTCGGCAATATCGGCCAAACGGACAAAAGAACCGGAGGAAGTAGAAACCATAAGATTTCTCACATCTTCAAGATTTCTTCTGTTGGCTTCATTCAACTGCACGCGAATGCCGTAATCGTTGTCGCCTACGGTGAAACTATTGGAAGTCGATCGGCCCTGGAATGCTATTTTAACGATTTCTCCTACATTGGAGGCATTTAGTCCGAAGGCGCTGGCTCTCAAAGAATCAACTTTGACGATGACTTCCGGCTCAGCTTCCGCTGTAGAAATATCAACATCAGTTGCGCCCGGCTGCTGGCGAAGCATTTCAGCCAAATTTTGAGCATAATCTTCCAGGATATCCATATCGGAACCACGCAACCCAACCTGAACAGGTCTCTTATCACCGCGGCCACCGCCCTGCCCTGTAACTACGGAAATGCTTAAGCCCGGAACATTTCGCAGTTTCATTCTTAACTCGTCCATAATTGCAGTCATAGTCCGTGACCTCTCAGAGGCAGAAACAAGCTTTACATCAATTGTTCCCTGACTGACCGGAGTTCTGGTACCTCCTAATCTCATTGCAACAGTTTTAACTTCCTGCAATTTACCTATTTCAATCTCGACAGGTTCAACCAAATCTTTCATTTTTTCGATGCTTGTGCCAGTCGGAGCTCTAAAAACTACACTAAATTCTCCTGAATCGTATGTTGGCTGCAGTTCTATACCAAGAAATGGCAGAAAAGCAAAATTAATAACAAGCGTTACGCAGGATATCGCAATAATCTTTTTGGGGTGATTAATGGCGGCCAGCATAATATCATTATAAAATTTGCGAAAATCCTGGAAACCAGCCTCGAATTTGTCCAAAACAAGCTGCAAATATTTGTTTCGTGGATTTTCTTTGCCACCAACATTAAGCGGTTTCTTTAACCAATAGGCAGACATCATTGGCGTCAACGAATAGGCGGAGATGGTTGAGAAGGCAACGGCAAAAGCAACTGTCAAGCCAAATTGAGCAAAAAATTGACCTACAATTTCACCCATGCTGCCAATTGGTATAAAGACAGCAACTAAGGCAAGAGAAGTGGCTAAAATAGCCAAAGCCAGTTCTTCTGTTGCTTCCTGCGCAGCTTGTAATGGTTTTTTACCCATTTCCATATGACGGAAAATATTCTCAATCAAAACAATCGCATCATCTATCAACATACCCACAGCGAGGCTAAGGCCCATAAGAGACATGTTGTTTAACGTAAAATTCATTTGTTTCATGATAACGAAGGTTGCGATTATCGATGTCGGTATTGCCAAACCGCCAATTATTGTGGCACGGAAATTTTGCAAAAACATATATGTTATTAATAGCGCGAAAAACCCGCCAAACAAAATCGAAGACCAAACGTCAGCAACATTTTCGCGAATATACTTTGATTGGTCCCTTATAATGTCGACTTTAATATCCTGTGGCAAGTCACTCGCCTTTAATTTTTCCATAGCTGCCATAACTCCATCGGTTACAGCGACGGTGTTCGTTCTCGACTGTTTTTGCACCGCAAGAACTACGCTTGGAACCATATTGGAACGTGCGTAAGATATCTCTTCTTCCCAGTCATCGCGTACGTCCGCAATATCACGGACTTTAACAATACGCCCATTTTGATTGCTGACAACAACATTTTTTATATCATCAATGTTTTTATATTTGCCAAGAGTACGCACCGTCAATTCCGTGCTATGTTCCTTGACAGAACCGCCTGGGGTATTCATATTCTCACTGTTTATTACATTATAAACAGTTTGAAAGGAAATACCATAGGCATCAAGCTTCTGCGAGTCTACTTGGATTTTAAACTCTCTTTTACCGGCGCCATAAACGTTAACTTCCGATACACCTTCAACTCTTTGCAGTTCATCGGAAATGACATCTTCCACCAGTTTGCGAATTTCACCGCGGCTGCGAACATCCGATGACAAAACAAAGGCAACTATCGACTGTGCCGACAAATCAACACGCTGCACAATCGGCTCATCAATATCGTCTGGCAGCCTGCCACGAACCGAGGCAACCTTTTCGCGCACTTCGCTAGCCTTTTCCTTAGGGTCGACGCCCAATTCAAATTCCAAAACCGTCTGCGAATACCCTTCACGAATAGAGGAAGATAATGTTTTAATGCCCGACACCTGGCTGACACGGTTTTCTATCGGCTTTGTTATCAAGGTCTCCATTTCTTCCGGTGCAGCGCCTTCATAAGTCACAGTAACGCTAACCAGCGGAAAGTCTACTTCCGGATATAAATCTACACCAAGAGTCGGATAGGCCTTGATACCGAATACGACGAGCAGCAGTATAAACATTGTGGTGAATACAGGTCTATGGATAAAAGTACGAATCATTTTTCGCTACCCGCCTCATCAATTTTGACCTTGCTGCCTTCGCGAATTTTGTTCTGTCCACCAATTATAATTCGCTCATTTTCTTCCAATCCGCCCAAAACTTCAACAAGACCATTGCCAATATAGCCGGTAGTCAATACCTTGCGTTTGACAAAATTATCCTTATCAAGAACAAAAACCGTTCTTTGGTCTTCACGCATGACAATAGCACTTTGCGGGACAACAAGAGCATTTGGTTTGTCATTAGACTTGATATAAACATTTGCATAAACACCGCCGCGCAGAAGACCATCCGAATTTGGAATAGAAACTTCTGAAGCGAAGGTTCTGCCGGGCGCGTCGGCTACCGCTGCAATCTTGGTCACCTTACCCTGGAATTTCTTACCAGGCATGGCAGGTACTTCAATCTCCGCTACGCTGCCAATGGCAACAGAGCCAATCTGACCTTCCGGTATATTTATTTTTACCAACAAAGTGCTGATATCTGCAACATTAAATAAAGCATCAGTATCTTTAGCATAATAGCCTTCCTGATAGTAACGTTTGACAACATAGCCGGCGTGCGGCGTTATTACTCTCGTTCCTTCCATTCTGGAATAGGCGTTTTCATAAGTACCTTGCGCGCTTTCCAGCTTACCTGCTGCCATATCGCGTGCAAAACTGGCATTATCTACTTCCTGCTGCGAAATAGCGCCTTTCTCCAACAAACGCTGATAACGTGCCAAAGTGGTTGCGGCTTGCTCAAGATTTGCTTTGGCGTCATAAACGCTGCCGCGGGCAGCATTCACCGTAGCATCTATTTCACTGCTGTCCAGAGCCGCAAGAACGGTTCCGGCTTCAACATAGTCCCCTTCATTGACTAAAACGGACTGGATTCGCCCCGCTATTTTGGAGGCTATTTTTGCCTGCCAAACAGGGTCTAGGTTACCGGCAAAGGTCAGGACCGGCTTGATAGTCTCTCTTTTAGCAAAACCAGTCGGTACCGCTACAGCCTTGCCTTGAGTCGCTTTCTCTGCACGCTCTCTTGAAGACATAATGTTCATAAAAATACGTGCACCAATAATAATAAGTAAAACAGCCAAAACAAACGCTAAAATTCTAAATCTCTTATCATGCCAATCCATAGCCGGCTCCCCCACCCAATTAACTAATTTTTAGTACATACACGCAAATTATACCCCTAAATAGCGCCCTTGCATAGAACCTGTACAGAGCATTATGAAAATAAATACACTGCAGAAAAGAGGTAAGAATTACCTGTATAAATTTATCCATAAAAAATGGACAAAATATAGTTTTTGTCCATTTTGCCAATCTTATTTTGTTTGAAAGCATAACTCACTTACTCTTCTCTGCTGCCGCTTTTGCGACAGGTGTCTTGGCATTTACAACTGGCGGTTTAGGATTTTTTAAGGAATACACAACAAAATCCGCGTTCATTTTCAATGCTCCCTTGCCGTCGGAACTGAAATCGACACTTTGGATACTTGTAAAGCGATTACCATTCTCCACTTGCTGTAAAAACTCGACTAAGTGAAAATAATCACCGCTTAAAGTAAGCTTCAAAGGTAAGGCAAAAGCGCCCCCTTTGTCCTGCTGCTTAATCTCTGCCGGAGGTTTCAGGCTCTCCAGGACAATGCCATTAACCATTGCCAGTTTGGAATATTCCGCAACCAGTTCAGGAATTGTCACCGTATCCGGCAGCTTTTTCTTGACTTCTTCGACCTTTAACGTCTGGATTTTAAGAAAGGACTCGTAATCCTTATTTTGGCCGGCAAAAGTCTGTATTGCGGCTAATCTGGTGTTAGCCTGCAAAAGCTGTGTTTCAACTTTTTGCGTATCGTCCCTCAGCGGAGAAATAAATTGCATAAAAAGCAAGAAAGAACAGAAAACACCCAAAATTAACAAAATTAAATATCTGGTGTTTGGTGATATTTTAGATAATGCTTCTCTCATTTTTTCCCTACCTCGCTTTTATGAACTTTGAGGGAAAAGTCGATAGTAGCGGCTGAACCACCGGTATTAGAAGCCTTGCCAAGTTTAGTGTCCAGCAAATCAACTGAGTTTATGGAAGGGTCTTTTTGCAGGCGACTGATAAAATCGAGAATATTATTCATGTTAAGCGCCTTCCCCTTGATAGTTATTTCCGAAGCTTTGGCTTTATCCTGTGCTACCGTTAAGAGCCAACACCCATAAGGCGTAGAATTGCCCAGTTCGGCTAGTGAACTGCTCCAGAGCAAACGTTCCTTTACTTTGCCCAATACGATATTCTCACGTTTTTTGATTTCCGCATTTTGTGCCTGGTTCAGCTCATAGCGTTCTTGCCAGACATGCAAAGAACTGATCTGGCTTTGCGCGTCAGCCAGCTTACTTTCCGCATATTTGAACATAAAGAGGCTATAAGCCCAAAAAAGCACCGTAAAAGTAACTACAAGATATGTGCCCGCCAGAAAGAACTTATGAGTCGGCATTTCTGATCTGCGACGTTCTTCAGGCAAAAGATTGATTTTAATCATCAAATTCACCTCCGGCAAGGGCAGCACCAACTGCGACTGCTAAAACCGGCGCAGCGGCTTTGACTTTTGTCTTGTCGAACTTGGCGTTAAAGTCAACCATCTTCAAAATATTATGAATAATAACTTCGTTCTCGTTATCTCTGCCGATATATTCCGCAAGTCCGGGAATTGTCGAACCAACACCCGCCAAAACGAGGTGCGTAAATAAGGTTTCCCTTTTATTCGTTACATAATAATCACTGGTAAGGCGGCACTCATGCACCAGTGCATTGACGGCCTGCTGGAGGGCAAAACTGCCGAGACCGAATTCATTGCTTTCGTCTGCGAGTAAATGTTTGGTAGTTATTAGTGACTCAGCCTTCTTGTTGTCAATAACCATAACCTCCGAGACGCTGGAAATAAAATTCCCCCAACCCTGTTGCAAGGCTCTTTGCGCCACAGGCGCCCCGCTCTGGAAAATAGTCATCATCGAATAATCCAGCCCAATATCGAGCAGGATAAATTCTTCAAATTCCTTGCCCAGTGTGCGGCAAATCGTCAGGACATCGATATCCAGCTTCAGAATTTTCAGCCCCAAAAGATCTGCAATTTCAACAATGCTGTCGATAATTTCCTTGGGCGAAGCTACAAGAACGATAGGTTGTTGTCCGTCTTGAGATATAGTTCCAAACTTGGCAAAATCCAAATAGTAGGTATCAGCTTCATAAGGCACATACTGCCCCGCATCCCACTTGACAGCCTGCTTCAATTCATCGTCAGACATGAGCGGCATAGTAATCTCGCGCACAAAAGCGTTCTTGCCATTGATACTAAATACGGCATACTTTGTAGAAAAGTTGTGTTTATTCAATAATTCATGCAAAAATGTCGCCATTTCATCCTTACTGCTAAGCAATCCTGTAGACTTCAGATTAGCCGGCAACTCGCTGATAACAAAATCTTTAACCAGCGGGCGATTTCCTTTTAAATCTACCTGCACTATTTTGACATATTCCGATCCCAAATCAATGCCTAGAACACTCCCGGGAGTTGAAACAAAAAGTTTCTTCATGAGCTTCTTGATATCCATCCGTATACCCTCATTTCGGAGAAGTTAAGTTGCCGAACGCCGCATCAAATCACATAAAACAACATAATTATTATAGCATATTCAAATGAACAAACGCCAATAGTAATAAAGCAGGTACGGTGAAAAAAGCAAGGAAATATAGGCTCCCAAACAAAGAAAAGGCCCGAAAGGTATTGGGTCCTTTCTTCCTTTGATCCCTGTTGCCAACAGGAACACACCAATTACGCCGCCAAAGATAAAAGACAGCATCAGGCATACAATAGATGCTTTTAAGCCAAGCCAGAGTCCCAGGACGAAGCAGAGCTTGACGTCCCCGGCCCCCATGCCACCACGGCTCAGAACAAAAATCAGAAGCATCAGACCGCCCGCAAAACCCATACCATAGAGAGCATCCCAGTAATCTCCATGCGAAAAATAAACATAAGCGGCACCGCCGACTAACATCAGAATAAGCACTTCATCTAAAATTATCTGATGATCAAAATCAACAAAAGTAAGTACAACCAAACTCGCCACAAAAACAAAGACTAGCGCCAAAGGTATGCCCGGCAGATAATATAAACCGCAAAAAGCGAATAAACACCCTGTCAGCAATTCAACCAATGCGTAGCGAGGAGTATACGGCATGCCACAGTAGCGGCACTTGCCTCTCAGCAATATATAGCTCAGGACCGGAATCATATCAAAAACACCAAGCCGGTGGCCACAATTGCCGCACGACGATGGCGGCGAAACGATTGACTTTCCTTGCGGCAACCTATAAATACAAACATTCAGGAAACTGCCGACAACTAACCCTATCACGAAGTAAGCCACGAACAATAGATACAAACCATCACGTCCTTAATGCACATTTGTTTTATTATAATACTTTTCAACCAATTTGTTTATATAATTGGAAAATAAAATAAGACGTACGCAATAATACGTACGTCTTGATTAACACTGCACTCAACCATCGGTCAAAGTCAGACTTGATTCGGATGTTGACAAAATTTCTTCAATCGTCATCCCACCGAGGGTAACACGGCCTACCTTTATGCTCAATTCACCAGTCGTCGGTTTTGCATACACATATTTTGATGCCTGAACATCTAGCTTAAGCTCATTGTTGTCGTGCTTTTTAAGAATCGCTTTACCAACTGGTGGCTTCGGCCAAACTACCATAAAGGAAGAAACTAAAACGCCAATATCATCAGGAAAAGCACCTGTTTTTATATAATATATGTTAATTGCAGATTCACACGCGTTCATATCTGCAAGAATCTTGCTGCCACGTGCAGACATGTTAGCATTCATGAAACGGGGAATAGCAATACCAACTAGAATAGCTAGTATTGCTATAACGACAATTAACTCAATTAACGTAAAACCATTGTGCCGCTTCATAATAACACATCTTTCAAAAAGAATACATTAGCATATCGTGGCATACTAATTCCGGTTATAAAAACAACCCGATGAAGCATCATCAGGTTGTTTTTATATTTTTTTATGATTATAAAGCTAACAAATCATCCACAGTTTTTGTATCAAGAGTGCCACGACCGCTTGTAATAGCGTAAACTGCAGCCGTTGGAGTATAATCTTTTGCAACTCCGGAATTGTTAGTAATCTTCGCCGCTCCCGCAGGAGGTACTGGCCAACTTGCCATCAATTGATATGTAGGAGGTGTAGCCGTTGGAGCTTCAGCTGTCAATTGTCCTGTTGTTGTAGGCAATGCACCAGCCTTTGCATTGTACATCTTAATTGCACTATCAATAGTTCTTAAATCCGCTACAATCTTCGCTCCACGAGCAGTTGCAGTTGCATCCATAAATCTAGGAATTGCGATACCAGCTAAAATACCTAAAATTGCAATAACCACAACAAGTTCAACCAGAGTAAAACCTTTTTTGTTTTTGAAGAATTTCATGTTTAATATTCCTCCCCATATTTGTTTTTATGAGGCTACTCCTTGTTGCTAGAAGCCTTACAACCATTATGAGTAAATGATACCATCTTTTATGCGAAAAGCAAGCCCTTTGCCTTTGATTTTACTAATAAATTGATTTTTTTACCGAAATCAGGCACTCCCCACCTTAGTTATGATGTCAAACATCGGTAAAAGCATGGCAACAGCGATAAATCCAACCACAACGCCTAATATTACAATAAGAAAAGGATCAAGCAAAGCTTGCAAACGTGCCATCATATCGTCTACCTCGGCGCTGTAGAATTCGCTGATTTTATCCAGCATGTGGTCAAGGCTGCCTGTTTCTTCCCCGATGGCCACCATGTTAACAACCAAAGGCGGGAATAATTTGCTCTGTTCCATCGGTACAGAAAGGCCGCGGCCTTTCTGTACGTTAACACGCGCCGCCTTGAATACTTCTTCGGCCTGCAGACTGCCCGTTGCCTTACTGACTATCGTCAAAGCCGACAATATTAGCACGCCGCTGCGCGAAAGCTAGCAAAGGTAGAAGCAAAGCGAGCTATGATAATTTTATTGTATAAGACCCCTAAGACAGGAATGCTTAAAAAAATGCCATCACGCCACATACAAAACTCTTTCTTTTTCAACGCCTCTCTATAGGCTAAAATGATAATTCCGATAAATGCGAAGATAACCCACCAATATTTCAAAAGAAACCCGCTGATTGACATCACAAAAAGTGTCGGCCACGGTAGCTGTACGTTCATGGATTTGAATAAGCCTACAAAGGTAGGCATGACAAAAGTCAAAATAATTGCGACAACAATCACGGCCACGGAAATAACAACTGCGGGATAAACCATCGCTGACTTCAGTCTGGCATTAAGTCTGTAATCCTTCTCATATTGTTCTGCCAGACGATATAATACTGTTTCCAGCATGCCGCCTGCCTCGCCTGCTTCAATCATATGAACCATCAGGATAGGGAACACAGCAGGAACTTCGGCCAGCGCCGCTGACAAGGGAGCGCCCTTCTTAACATCATCTCCGACCTTTTTGATGATGTCCTTGAATCTATGGTTGGTTGTCTGCTCTCCCATTATTTCTAGTGCGCTGATCAACGAAACACCCGCGCCAACCAATGTTGCAAATTGGCGGCAAAACATAGCAATATCGTATAACGTAATTTTTTGCTTGATAAAGGGAATTTGCATTGACTTCTTCTCAGGCAAAGCTTTTTTTATCTGAGTGGCGTATAAACCCTGCTCACGAATGTACGCCGCAACAGCAGCTTCATTAGCGGCATTGAGCTTGCCTGTTACAACATCTCCCGATGGTTTACGAGCTTTGAATTCAAACATATCCATAGGTTAGGCCCCTTCCTATCTAAAAGCCTCGCAATAGGCGTTCGAACATTTGCTGGTCAACGCAGCGTAATTCCGCAACTTCCTTTTCGACAATATTCAGCCGCACAAGGTCAGCCAGGGAAGCATCCATGCTTTTCATGCCAAATTTTGAACCTGTTTGTATGTAAGACGGAATCTGATGTGTCTTGCTTTCACGAATAAGATTGCGCAGAGCCGGAGTTGCTATCAGTATCTCAAAGGCCGGAACCCGCCGAAGCTTATCTTTGGTTATTAAAAGCTGCTGTGTGATGATTCCCTGCAGATTGCCTGACAATTGAATACGTATCTGCGTCTGTTGGTGCTCAGGGAAAACGTCAATAATACGGTTAACTGTTGATGCAGCATCTGATGTATGAAGAGTCGCTAAAACAAGATGGCCTGTTTCTGCGGCAGTAATCGCGGTAGAAATTGTTTCTGCGTCGCGCATTTCACCTACAAGAATTACGTCAGGGTCTTCGCGCAAGGCGGCTCTGAGGCCATTGGCAAAGGTTTTGGTATCAGAATTTACTTCGCGCTGATTAATAATACTTTTATTATGGGTGTGCTTATATTCTATAGGATCTTCCAGCGTGATAATATGTTCCCGTTTCTTGCGGTTTATATAGTCAATCATGGCAGCCAGAGTCGTAGACTTACCGCTGCCGGTAGGCCCGGTAACAAGCACGAGGCCACGAGGCAGCAAGGCGAGATCTGCCATGACAGCAGGAAGATTCAGCTGCTCAAAAGAAGGTATATCCTTAGCAATCAGACGTATAACAGCCGCCACGCTATTGCTTTGTCTGAAAATATTCACGCGAAATCTTGAACCATCTGCAATGATGTAGGAAAAGTCCACCTCTCCAGCCTCTAAAAACTGTTTGTGACGCTTCTCATCCATCAATTCTTCAGCTATATGAAAGGTATCAGCATTACTTAGCACAGGTCTATCAATATTTTTCAGAACGCCGTTGATACGAAATACCGGCGGAAGTCCAACAGTTAAATGTACGTCTGATGCGCACAATATAACGGCTTCCTTTAACAATTCGTCAATCATCAATTACCCTCCCTATACGTAAGCAACGCGTAATAATTCACTAACCGTCGTCATACCCTGCATTACTTTGGCAATGCCGTCTTCCTTCATAGACGTTGTCCCATATTTACGGCCTGTCTCAAAAATCAGGTTGTCGGCAACACCGTTCATAATCATAGCCTTCATTTCTTCGTGTATAGGAAGAACCTCATGGATGGCCATCCTGCCCCTGTAGCCGGTAAAATTGCACTGCGCACAGCCCTCGCCCTTCCATAGTTTTATTGGCTCATTCTGGCCTATGCCAAGATAAAGACGTTCATTAGAATAAGGTTCAGGGACATATTCCTTCTTGCAATGCGGACAAATCAAGCGAACGAGACGCTGGGCGATAATGCCGCGCACCGAAGATACTACCAGGAATGGTTCAACGCCCATGTCGAGCAGACGCGTAATGGCCCCTGCGGAATCATTGGTATGCAATGTACTGAAAACCAAGTGGCCCGTTAAGGCCGCATTGATGGTTATTTCAGCAGTTTCACGGTCACGAACCTCACCAACCATGATAATGTTAGGATCCTGACGCAAAATTGTTCTCAGGCCATTCGCAAAGGTAAGACCTGCTTTATTGTTGACAGCAACCTGATTAACTCCCAATATCCTATATTCCACAGGGTCTTCTACAGTAATTATATTTTTTGTCGGGCTGTTAACATGCATCAAGGTTGAATAGAGCGTGGTAGATTTACCGCTTCCTGTAGGTCCTGTTACCAATACACAGCCGTATGATTTCGTGATCATACCGTTGTATAGTTCCATGTTCTTCTCAGAAAAACCAAGCTCGTTCAAGGCTATCGTCATGGCACTTTTGTCCAAAATTCTCATTACAACCTTCTCGCCTAAAATAGTTGGCAAGGTAGAAACACGTATATCTATTTGGTGCCCTCTTTCCAAAATGTTAATTCGTCCATCCTGAGGAAGGCGTTTTTCAGCAATATCCATATCAGCCATAATTTTTATGCGTGACAGGATAGGTGCCTGTGTATTCTTAGGAAAAGAAATCACTTCACGCATGACGCCGTCAACACGAAAACGCACCCGCAGGTTATCTTCCTGCGGTTCGATGTGTATATCACTGGCACGGTCGCGTACAGCCTGCTGGATCAAGGAATTTACAATGCTGATTATAGGAGCATTATCAATAGTATCTTCAACGTCATGCGCTACCGAGGTAACATCATCCTCTTTAAGCTTGCTGACTGCTGATTCGACGCGTCCTTGCACGCCATAATTGTTGTTGATCGCCATAGAAATATCCTTGGATTCCGCCAAGAGCGGCACAACCTCAAGACCGCTAACCATGCGCACATCATCTATGGCATAGAAATTCGTCGGATCGGACATAGCAACAAACAGCCGCGCACCCTCTTTACGAACCGGCAAAACATTATAGCGTTCTGCTAAAAAAAGAGGCACCGCGGCAATAGCTTCTTTTTCGATTTTTTCTTCGCCCAAAGTCACATACTTGATTGAAAGTTGGTTTTCAAGAGTCTTCAGTATCTGACGCTCTGTCAAATAACCAAGTGCAACAAGTGTTTCGCCTAAACGTTTTCCACTGGACTTCTGCTCGTTAAGCGCGTGTTCCAACTGCGTATGAGTAATACTTCCTGTTTCGACAAGAATTTCCCCTAAACGTTTCCTTCTGACAACCACGTTGCCACCCCCAACAATTTTTCCTGTCCTACCCTGCCAAAAACCATATAAAAAGCAAAAAACAGCGGTTTATTGAAATACTTTCCATAAATATCCTATAATTATTTACCTTTTCTCCTAAGTATACTATAATGAAGCTATCGTATCAACAAGAATGATACAAGGAGGAATATTAATGCACTCTTCTGCCAAAAAAAGCGATAAATTTGCAAGTGTTTTGCTCGCATCTTTTTTGATTATGGGTTCCGCACATTTTGCCTGCAGGTATGACGTTGGATCCGCCATAGAAAGTCTTTTCCAGAAGGCTTCTGCCGAATCAACAGCCTCAAAGGATTTTTCAGTTGATCGTTCTGCTAATAATTCTCTTTCCGAACAACTTGCTTCAGATAACGGAATCATTACCAAATCGATTACACGCAATCCTTTCCTGATGCCCACCTCTGCCGCACCACTTATAGCTCAGTCTTTTAAAAATGGCGCCAGCTCGGCAGCACCGGTAAGTTCAGTGCCTGCCTTTGCCGCTGAACCACAATTGCGCGGCATTGTGCGCAAAGGTGATAAAAGCATGGCCATCATTGAGTATAAAGGAATGAGCAATTATTATGAAGTTGGTCAGAAGGTTGGCAGTTATGCCGTTAGCTATATAAATGCTAAATCCGTTACCCTTGACAATTCCGAAGATTCACTGGAACTTCATGTGGGGGGTAGCGGCAAATGATATCCTTTAAACATAGTGCTCTTGTTGCTTTTTCAACCTTATTTCTTTCTTTTTCCAGCATCACAACGCTGTTTGCTGCTGAAAATGTAACAATGAATATTAAAGACGGTGAAATTCGAGATGTTTTGACTGCCCTATCAACTCTTGGCGAGCAAAGCATAGTTACTGATGAAACTGTCAAAGGCAAAATTTCTATCTCTTTTGATAATGTTCCTTTCGATACTGCTCTTGATCTGGTTACCAGAACTAAAGGGCTTGCCTACAGAAATGTTCATGGTGTCATAGTCGTTTCGTCACAGGACCAGATTACCAAATACTATGGTGATGTTGCCGTATTCAAAGTTAATTATGCTAAAGCTGAAGATATGAAAACTGTATTGAAAGAAATACTAAAAGGTGAAGGTCTGGGGCTAAGTGTTGACCCAATTACCAATTCCATCGTCTTCACCGGTAATAGAGCTGATGAACAAAAGGTTCGTGATACTTTGGCTTTGGTAGACGTTCCGACCAAACAGGTAACGCTTGAAGCTAAAATTATCTCAATTAGTAACGAAGACACCAAAAATCTTGGTCTTACCTGGGATTGGAGCGCACTGCCAACTTCTAAAGATGGCGCGAGTTCAGATTCCAGCTCCGACTCGAGTTCAGATTCCAGCTCCGATACCAGCTATGCCGGCATTATCCATCTAGGTCATGGTTATCAATCAACTTTTCAGGCAACCTTGAATGCACTCTTTACATCCGGTAAGGCGAAAATTCTTGCAACACCCCGCATTATTACCATTCCAGGTAAGGAAGCCAGCATTTTTATTGGTGACCATATTCCTGTACTGACCGAAAAGACCGATGATGGTGAAACTACAACCAGCACCGAATATGTGGATGCCGGCATTAAGCTTGCCTACACTCCCGTAGTAAGTAACGACGGTTATATTACCGCCGTTGTACATACTGAAGTCAGTACCCCGACTTTGATATCTGAGCTGCGTAACTATAAAATTACAAGCCGCACCGCAGATACTAACGTAAGGATGCGTAATGGCGAGACGCTGATAATTGGCGGTCTGATAAACGAAGAAGAACAAGAAACACTGCGCAAGATTCCTTTCATCTCTAATTTGCCTATTTTGGGTGAACTTTTCAAAGACCGCTCTAAGACAAAAAACAAAACTGAGGTTATGATGATTCTCACGCCGCATATTACAGAAGCTGGGGAATCTCCGGCAATCTATAACACGAATATTTTAGATCCTTTTGATAAGAAAAAACAAGAAAATAAGGTTGCCACAAACGATAAATATTCTACTGCGGAATTTCAGCCCACGATGCGTGAAAAGGCAGAAGCAATTCTCGGCAGAGATTTACCAGAATAATTCCAATTACAAAAGAATCCTTTCGGACTAGTCCGAAAGGATTCTTTTTATTTTCCTGACTTCATTTTCAATATCCTCAGCACACAATATGCCGGAAATAATCGCAGCGCCGTGTGCTCCTGCTGCCATAACTTTAGCATAGTTTGAAGCATTAATACCTCCAATCCCTACCAGCGGAAGCTTCGTCATGGCGCTGATTTGCTTTAATCTTTCCAAACCAACCTCAGACGCGTCATTTTTAGTACTTGTTGGGAAAACCGCTCCGACTCCCAGATAGTCCGCTCCTTCCATCTCAGCGAATCTGACTTCATCAGACGTATGTGCGGAAATTCCGATAATGGCTTCATCTCCCAGAATTCCTCTGGCAGCAGCAAGCGGAATGTCTTCCTGTCCAAGATGAACGCCTTGTGCCTTGCAAGCCAGAGCAATATCAATTCTATCATTTATCAAGAGCGGCACATTGTATTTATCACAAAGGCTCTTAACGGCCAGCGCTCTTTCTAAAAACGATCTGCCATTAACATTCTTTTCCCGCAGTTGAACCAGCGTAACTCCGCCCCGCAGAGCTGCCTCAATACATTGGAGAAAATCACGGCCTTTGAGGCAGTCATGATCAGTAATTAAATAGATACTATAATCAATAAACGGCTTCATTTGTTACCTGCCAATCCCTCACAATTTTTTATGCTAACCCATTCTCAATTTACTTCTTGCTATCAATTCATCGCACGAAAGTGTATAAATCGCATCGAACAAACGTACTTTAAATGTTCCCGGTCCCTCTCCGTCCTGCAAAGAAGAAGCAGCTGTCTCCGCTGCAAGATTCATCGTTTGAATGCCGCATAAAGCAGCCTGTAGAAAATCTCCACCGGCTGCTGCTGAACACCCTATTAAGGTAGTAGTCATACACCCCGTACCAGTAACCTTGGTAAGTAATTCTACGCCATTATTTCCGATGATGGTTTCATTACCATCGCTTACGGCGTCCTCTTTCCCTGTAACTGCAAACACACAGCCAAATTTCTTCGCTGCTGACTTCGCCAGGCTGGCAATATCGCTTATTTGCGTTTCAAAAGAGTCAACACCTTTACCGTGCCTTGTTTCCAATAACAGTGTCCGACATTCTGCATAGTTGCCGCGCACAATGCTCACACCGCCGCATATTAGCTCCAGGGCAGCATGAAGACGCATATTCGAAGCCATCACACCTACAGGGTCGAGAACTATCGGTATACCCTTTTTGCGGGCTCTTACAGCCGCAAGTTCCATACTAGCAAATTTTACCGGATTCATTGTTCCTAAATTAAGTACGAGACAATCTGCTGAGCCGGTAATTTCACCAATTTCTTCGGCAGCATCAGCCATAATCGGCGAAGCGCCAAAACATAGGGCCATGTTGGCACAATCACCCGCAGTAACATAATTTGTCAGATGATGAATCAACGGTTTTTTCTCTTTAATCTGCTCATAAATAAAATTAAATCCATTTTTCAGATTATTATTCATCATAATATACCTGCCTTACGGTATAGATTTACGAAATGGTGAGTTGGCCCGCACCCTGAACCTATTTCCAGCGAGTAACGAATGGCCAGGGTTACATATTCCTTACTTGCCTTGACAGCCTCCTTCAAGGAAAGCCCTTGAGCCAGGTTGGCAGCCAAAGCCGATGACAAGGTACAACCAGTTCCGTGCGTATTCTTCGTAGCTATACGCTCGCCCTTGAACCAGACTTCCTCATGCCCATCATACAATAAATCATCGGCAGTATCTTCCAGGTGACCACCTTTAACAAGAACGCTTTGAGCACCAAGTGAAATGATTATTTTCGCCGCTCTCAGCATATCCGACTTGCTTTTGACATCAAAGCCTACAATTACGGATGCCTCTGGCAGGTTGGGTGTCACTAATGTTGCCAAGGGCAGCAATTCCTTGATTAAAGTCTCGCAAGCATCAGGTACCAGCAAGGGATAGCCGCTCTTAGAAACCATAACAGGGTCAACGACTATAACTGGTGGCTTATAAAAGCGTAATCGTTGCGCAATTTTTCGGATAATATCCTTGTCTGAAACCATGCCAATCTTAACGGCATCTACTCGTATATCATCAAAAACAGCATTAATTTGTGCTTCTACAACCTGTTTATCGATATTCTGGACCATAGTCACACCACATGTATTTTGGGCTGTAACGGCAGTAATTACACTCATGCCGTAAGTGCCCAATGCGGAAAAAGTCTTCAGATCGGCCTGGATACCGGCGCCGCCACTTGAATCAGAACCTGCAATTGTAAGTAAATGTTTCAATCGTTACCCCCCGTTTGCAAAAACGGGCACAAGCTGTAAATACAGCCAGTACCCGTTAATATTACACTGCTTTACTTATATGATGTCTTTGACCTTCTTAACAACATTTTCCACCGTAAATCCATATTTTTCATAAACTACGTCACCAGGTGCTGACGCGCCAAATTTATCAATACCGATAATATTAGCTTCACTGCCGGTGTATCTGCTCCAGCCAAGAGTCACGCCTGCCTCGATAGCAACTTTTGGTATTCCGGCCGGCATAACGTTATTCTTGTATTCTTCATTTTGGCTCTCAAAAACATCCCACGAAGGCATGGAGACGACATTGACGTTAATATCGTCTTTTGCCAGTTCCTGTTGGGCAGCTAAAGCCAAATGTACTTCGCTGCCTGTAGCCAGAAGGATTGCTCTGACAGGTTTACCAGTTTCTCCGGAACTTATTACATAGGCTCCATGTGAAGCCCCATCATGAATAATATCTTTGAACTTGTTCAAAACCGGCATTTTTTGTCGACTCAAAAGCAATGCAGTCGGTTTGTTTTTGCTGAGACAAGCAGCCTGCCATGCCGTAGCAGTTTCCAAAGCATCCGCAGGTCTGAACACAGAAAGACCAGGAATCAAACGTAAACTCATAGTTTGTTCAATAGGCTGATGAGTCGGACCGTCCTCGCCTAATGCAATACTGTCATGCGTAAAAACGAATACTGACCTGATACCCATCAAAGCAGCCATTCTTAAGGCAGGACGCATAAAATCAGAGAATACGAGGAAGGTGCCGCCATAAGGAATAAACCCTCCATGCAGCGCCATGCCATTGACTATTTTACCCATTGCGTGCTCGCGTACGCCGAAGTGAATGTTTCTGCCCGTACGGTCTTCTGCTGAGAAAAAGCCCCCGCCTTTAATGTCGGTCTTATTCGAAGGACCAAGGTCGGCAGAGCCGCCGGCAAGTTCCGGTAACTGCATCGCCAGTTTTTGAATTATTTCCCCAGACGCTTCACGCGTAGAAGTTTTGGCAACATCCGCAAAAACTTTTTCCAGTCCGTCCAGGTTAACCATTGTTTCGCCTTTGATACGCGCGTTCAGCTCAGCAGCTAATTCCGGATGCACTACGGCGTAATCGGACATTAAACCCTGCCATTCATTCTGCTTTTCTTCACAAGTTGGCAACTTCTTGGCAAAATACGATTTAACAGCCTCTGGCACATAAAAAGCTGTACTCAGCGGCCAGCCGCCATCTTCTTTCGTTTTGGCCAAAGCTTCAGCACCCAATGGTTCGCCATGTGCTGAGGCGCAATCTTGTTTAGGACTGCCGCAGCCAATATGAGTACGTATCATGACTAAGCTCGGATGTTTTTTATCTGCTTTTGCTTCTTTAACCGCCGCAGCTATCGCGTCGATATCTTCCGCATCGTCTACACGTAATACTTGCCAGCCGTAAGCGGCAAAACGAGCACCAACATCCTCGCGGAATGCAAGATCGGTGCTGCCCTCAATCGTAATTTTGTTATCGTCATACAGCATAATCAACTTGCCTAATGCCAAGGTACCAGCCAAAGATGCCGCCTCAGAAGCAACACCCTCCATTAGGTCACCATCGGAAGTTATGCCATAAGTATAATGATCAATAACTTTAAAACCTTTTTGGTTATACTTTGCTGCCAACATTTCTTCTGACAGAGCCATACCGACGGCCATAGCGAAACCGTGTCCAAGAGGGCCGGTAGACGCCTCTACGCCTGGTGTAAGACCATATTCCGGATGTCCAGGTGTCTTAGATTCCCATTGGCGGAATTTCTTTAACTCGGACAACGGCAAATCAAAGCCAGCTAAATGCAGCATGGAATAGAGCAACGCTGACCCGTGCCCTGCAGACAAAACAAAGCGGTCGCGATTAAACCAAGCTGGATCATTAGGATTGTACTTAATAAATTTGTCCCACAAGGTGTACATAAGCGGTGCTGTCCCCAGTGGAAGTCCCGGATGGCCGGAATTAGCCTTTTCAACAGCATCAACTGAAAGAAAGCGTAAAGTGCTGATCGCTGTACGATCAATTGTTTTCATTAAAGAACCTCCTCAAAGCCGTAAAAATATTAACTCTCATTTATTATAAAATAAACGATGGGCAATTGAAAGAGTTTATTGTTATTTATTTAACAGTAATTTAATAATATCTGGTCTGCTGACCATTCCCACCATTTTACTGCCATCAACAACCGGCACTTGCTTTATATTATGGTCCAACATCAAATGGACTACTTCGCTGATTTCCGTACCTTCCTTAACGGTGATTACGTCCTCTGTCATAATGTCTGCTGCTTTCTGTGCCAAAATCTTTTTGAAGTCCTCGTTGTAAGTATCCACACCGCGATAATAAATAACTGCGCCAAGCAAATTAATAAAATCCGGCAGTCTGGGTGTTGTCTCAAGTCGCAGCATATCGCCTTCAGTCACTATGCCTACGAGATAGCCGCCATCACTTAATACCGGCAATGCTGATATTTTATTATTAATTAGTGTTTCCGCTATCTCTTCGATAGAGCTGTTACGATTTACGCTCAATACGTCCCTGACCATAATTTCTTCAACCTTCATAACAAACACCTCCTGAAGAAAATTTTATCTGTTATTTGACAAAGAAGGTCGTCCACTTGAAAGCGGACAACCTTCCCGAAAATTATTGTTCTTTCAAAGTTGCGCGTTCTGCTATGATTTTTTCCGCAAGTTTCAGGGGAACATCTTCATAGTGGTCAAACTTCATTTCGAAAGTACCTAAGCCTTGAGTCAAAGCACGCAAATCAACTGCGTAACCCGAAATCTCTGCATAAGGCACCTGCGCCTTGACGCAGCTCATTCCGCCCTCTAAGCTCTGCATACCCAGAATACGACCGCGTTTCGTATTAAGATCGCCTATGACATCACCCATCATACTTTCCGCGCAATGAACATCCAAATTATAATAGGGTTCCATCAAAACTGGGTTAGACTTCTCTGCCGCCTTCTTAAAGGCTTCATGTGAAGCAATTTTAAACGCCATTTCTGATGAGTCGACTGTATGATACGAACCATCAAGGAGGGTTACACGAACATCGACAACAGGATAACCCGCTAAGATTCCATGCTCCATCGACTCTTTCATGCCTTTTTCAACGGCAGGAATGTACTGACGGGGAACCGCTCCGCCAAAAATCTTGTCAACAAATTCAAAGCCGGATCCCGGAGGCAGTGGCTCCATTTTGATGACCACATGTCCATACTGGCCATGTCCGCCGCTTTGCTTTTTATGTTTGCCTTCGACTTCCGCGGAACTCCTTATGGTTTCGCGATATTCTACCATTGGCGGTTTCAGTACGGCTTCAACGCCAAACTTCCTCGCCATTCTTTCCATAATAATTTCTATATGTTGGTCGCCCATGCCACTAATGAGCGTTTCTTTAGTAACCGTATTTTTTGTAACAATAATTGTCGGATCCTCATCCATAAGGCGGGTCAAAGCAGTTGCGATCTTTTCTTCTTCTCCTTTTTTCTTGGCAAAAATTGATCTTGTATACATAGGCAAAGGGAACGCAATCTGTTCAAACTTAACAGGAGCATTTTTATCGCTGAGAGTATCGCCCGTAGATGTATACTGCAGCTTAGCAACAACGCCTATATCACCTGCTGAAATCGCCTTCAAGGGGATTTGTGTCTTACCGCGCATTGTGAAGACAGAACCGATTCTTTCCTCATGGTCACGGCTCGCATTGTAAACGATGGAGTCCGCGGAGATTTTACCGGAGAACACTCTAAAAAAGCTTAAGCGCCCAACAAATGGGTCAGACGTGGTTTTAAAAACAAGAGCCGCCATTGGCGCGTTAGCATCACGTATTTCTTCTTCCCCGGTTTTTTCATTTGTTACGACAAAATCGTTAAGAATGGCCGGATAAGTATAATCTACAATAGCATTCATCAAACGGCCTAAGCCAATATCTTTATACGCACTGCCGCTCAGAACGGGGAAAATAACCGCGTGCCTGATGCCTTTGATCAAGCATTTCATGATTTCTTCATCACTAATAGTTTCGCCGTCGAGATAGCGCATCATGATATCGTCATCGGCTTCAACCGCTGCTTCTATCATTTTGGCGCGGGCCTCTTGCGCATATTCAAGCATATCTTCGGGGATATCCATTTCAATTGAATCGTTCCCATTGGCCTTATATGCCTTCATTTTAAAGACATCTATGAGCCCGCAAAAACTGTCTTCTTTGCCTAATGGGAGTTGCAGAGGTAATACCCTCTTACCGAATTTGTTGCGCAAATCATCGAGAATAGTTTCAAAATCTGCATTTTCACGATCCATTTTATTAACAAAAAAAATTCTTGGTAAACCTGCCTCTTCTGCTAATTTCCAGCATTGTTCCGTTCCAACCTGTACACCTGAAGTAGCACACACGACGATCAAGGCGCTATCAACAGCACGAAATGCACATTTTACCTCGGCAACAAAATCCGCAAAACCCGGGGTGTCGATAAAGTTAATCTTGGAATCGCGCCACTCAACCGGTGCCAAAGTTGCATTTACTGAAACTTTTCTTTTAATTTCTTCCGGCTCGTAGTCCGTGGTGGTAGCTCCATCTTCCACTTTGCACATCCGGGAAATTGCACCGGAGCGATACAGCAAAGCTTCTGTAACAGATGTTGTTCCCGCTCCACCATGACCTACAATTGCGACGTTTCTGATCCGATCTCCAGTATACTCTTTCATACATGCTTCCCCCTTATCCGAATTATTTAACAGGTCAAGAGTTCTATGAAACAGCTACCTTTTCCTTCTTTTTCAAAACTTCTCAAACAATATTTATTATTTAATATCTTTATGTTAACTACTTGACACTTTATAAAAAAAACCACTTTCATCTGAAAGTGGTTTTGAAATAGCTCCGCTGATATCAATTTCTTTTTCCTAGTTTTTTCTTTTTCCATCTTTCCCACAATACATAAACGTAAACAAGTGCAATCATTGTAGCTATTATTGCCAAACGATCAAGATGTTGTTTGTAATTTACTATATCATGACCTACAATTACCTCCAGCGCTGTCGATGGCAGCTTACCGATAAAAGTAGCTATAATATAGTCACGAACACTCATTTTACTAACTGCACCTAAAGCGGTAAGAATGCCGGAAGGAAAATAAGGCAGCATTCTTGCAATAGCCATCACCTGTAAACCTTTTTTTCCGCTCATTTCATCAAGTTTTTCGAGATTTCGACTTTTATGGATTAACTTTTCAGCAGATTCGCGAAAGAAGTAGCGCATGAGTAAAAAGCTGATTATGACACCTACGGACTCTGCTACCCAGGAAACAAGCACACCTATTGGCAAGCCAAATAGAAGTCCGTTGCCGGTAGAGATAAAAATAGAAGGCAAAACACCGACAGCATTGACAAGAACATCAAGGAAAAAACTTACCAGAATTGCCCAAGCGCCAAAAGAACGTAAAAACTCTATAACCTCTTCAACATTTCCACTGCTTGACAATTTGATGATTTTAGGAAAAAAATCAGGTAAAAGCAGATGTATGCCAAAAAGAACCAGCAACAGGAGAAGAAATGCACCTATTTTCACATATGCTTCCTGTTCGTACCAAGGTCTGTTTTTGTATTCCATATTAGCCTCTTTCGGTATCTATAAATTAAAGATTCGCTGAAATCTCTCATCAAATTGGCTCTGCAATGCCTCTTCAACTTCTTGAAACCCTATCGGGTCTGCTACTGTTTTTTTCGCAAATTCACGGGCCTCGACCAAAACGTCCATATCATGCAGTATATCAGCAATGTGCAAATCAGGCAACCCGTGTTGCCTCATGCCGAATAGTTGACCGGCACCCCGCAATTCAAGGTCCTTCTCAGCCAAAATAAAGCCATCTGAGCATTCGTGCATGATCTTCAACCGGAAAAGTGTCTCAGGTCTGTCCGAATCAGTCAAAAGCACACAGTACGACTGATTATTGCCGCGACCAACCCTTCCCCTTAATTGATGCATTTGCGCCAGTCCAAAACGATCCGCGCCCTCAATAACCATCAACGAAGCATTTGGCACATTGACACCTACCTCGATTACCGTCGTGGCAACTAAAACATCTATTCTTCCATCAATGAAACCCTTCATGATTATTTCTTTTTCGCTCTCTTTCATTCGACCATGTAAGAGCCCACAGGAAATATCCTGTAAATATCCTTTAGACAATTCCTCATAAACTTCGCTTGCGGAATTAACCTCAAATACTTCTGATTCTTCTATCAAAGGGCAGACTACATAAGCCTGATGGCCCTTTTTCACTTCTCTCAGCATACCCGCGTATATTTCCGGGCGCTTTTCATTTGTGAAACATAAAGTCTCGATTGGCTTACGGCCGGGAGGCAAGCCGCGCATAACAGAAACGTCCAGGTCGCCAAAAACCGTAAGAGCCAGTGTCCGCGGTATCGGTGTTGCCGTCATAACCAAAATATCAGGTGCAAACTCTGACTTGTTCGCTAATTTTGCTCTTTGGTCGACGCCAAAACGATGTTGCTCGTCAGTAATTACCAACGCCAATGCGTTAAAGACAACATCTTCCTGAATCAATGAATGCGTACCAACGATAATATCAATTTCTCCACCAGCCAGAGCTGCCAAGATTTCTTTTCTCCTGCTGGCCTTAACACTGCTTGTTAAAATTTCTATCCGCAGAGATGTAGGTGCTAAAAATTCCTTTAATGTTTCATAATGCTGTTGCGCGAGAATCTCTGTTGGTACCATTATACATCCTTGATAACCGTTCTCAGCTGTCTTTGCTAAAGCCAGGGCCGAAATGACGGTTTTGCCGGAACCAACATCTCCCTGTAAAAGCCTGTGCATAGGTTTTTCCCCCTGCATATCAAGGGAAATTTCCATCCATGCATTTTTTTGGGCTTTTGTAAGCTGAAAAGGCAGGTGCGCTAATATTTCATTGATAACGTAACCGTCCACTCCGTGTTTTATGCCGTTTTTTTCTGATCTTGTCTTACTTCTGTAATATAACAGGCCGCACTGCAGAAGGTATAACTCTTCAAAAACAAATCTATCTTTAGCTTCTTTTAATGCTTTGAAATTTTTGGGGAAATGAATATTTCTCAACGCTTCGAGACGACCAATTAGTTTGCGTGAATCAATAACATTTTGTGGCAACGATTCCGGCAAATAACCTTCAGCTAATACTAATGCCTGTCGCACTGCATTTCTTAAGTCATTCTGTGTCAATGATCCTGCCAGACTATAAACAGGCAAAATGCCTGGAGCTGCGGCCTGCCCTTCCTGATCAACAGTTTGCAAGGCTGCTTCTGTCACAATACGACCGATTCTTCCCAGCTTGACTTTTCCAGTCACTACTGCGTTCATGCCTGCTCTTAATTTTTTAACGAGAAACCTTTGTTGTGAAAAAAAATAAATCTCAGCATAGCCGGTTTCGTCGCGAACAGTGACTAAACTGTAGCGCTTTCCTTTGTGGGAATATTTCTCCACAATGCTAGCAATCTCAGCAGTAAAAATTTGTCTTTCATTATTCGTCGCAAGTTCTTTAATTTTCTTCAGTCGGGAATAATCGATATAACTGTTTAACCGCGGGTACATATTCAATATATCCCCAACTGTTTCAACGTTTAATTTTTTAAAATCAAGCGCCTTTTTAGTTCCAATTCCTTTAAGAATCGTTATCGGCTGCTGCCACCACAAAAAAATCACCACCTAATCAGGTCATTCGTTTTTTTTCTTGCATTTTAGTACCACTCTATGGTAACATACTATTGTTGAATTCATAAAAAGGTTTTGCCTTACACTTAAAGGAGGTGCGACTATGGCATGCATTTGTGAAATTTGTGGTAAAGGTGAGATGGCCGGTTCTAATGTCAGTCACTCTAATAGACATACAAAACGTTCGTGGAAACCAAACATCCAACACGTAAGAGCAGTTGTTGAAGGCTCAACCCGTGGCGTAAACGTTTGTACCCGTTGCCTACGCTCCGGGAAAGTCAACCGCGCAATTTAATTTCAAATCTGTAAGATAAAAATGAAACCAAATACCACAAAGGTACTTGGTTTCTTTTTTATTTTACTTTCGCACCGCATTCAGGGCAGAATTTCGCGCTGGAACTTATTTTGGCGCGGCAGCCTGGACATAAAATAAAAGCGGCAAATTCTTTGATCTTCTTCTCGAAGGATTCATAAAAGTCATTTACTTCTTTTTCTTCCGGCCTCCAGGAATAAATCTGCAACACTTTTGTGCGGGTATCAATTATTATTTGGCAGGTATCTGCTCCTGCTTCCTGCAACGCAATGTTAACTAGTTTTTCCCCAATAGTGCCATTAATAAGATGTGCCTCGTTGTCCTGCTCTTCAACCTTAATGCCCATCTCAGCCACAACTAATAAGATAATCTGCCAGGCGACACCTGCATCAATTTCATAAATTCGATTGTCAAAACAGCCACCAGCGCCTTCAATTCTCATTACAATGCCTCCGAGTAGTATTATTATGAACCTAATTATACAGTATTATAATAATTTTTGCACAAAAAAAGGCTCCAATCATCATGGTAAGGTGATTGGAGCTTAATTTAATTATTTAGCGTAATCTACAGCACGGGTCTCACGAATAATTATTACCTTAATCTGGCCAGGATATTCCATCTCTGCCTCAATTTTCTTGGCAATATCACGTGCCAGCAAAACGGATTCAGCATCATCAATTTGATCAGGCTTAACCATTATACGGATTTCACGACCAGCTTGAACCGCAAAACATTTTTCCACGCCCGCAAAGGACTCGGAAATCTCTTCCAATCGCGTTAAACGTTTCAAGTAACTTTCCAAAGTTTCACGGCGTGCACCAGGTCTTGCAGCAGAAACCGCGTCAGCAGCTGCAACTAAAACAGCTTCTACAGAAGTCGGTTCTACATCACCATGATGTGCCTGGATAGAGTTAATAACCTGTTCACTCTCACGATACTTCTTGGCAATGTCTGCGCCAATCTCGACATGGGACCCTTCCATTTCGTGGTCAATAGCCTTGCCGATATCGTGTAACAAGCCTGCGCGTTTCGCCAAAACCACATCTACTCCAAGCTCGGCTGCCATAATGCCAGCCAAATGAGAAACTTCGATGGAGTGGTTCAGAACATTCTGACCATAACTTGTGCGATATTTCAAACGCCCGAGCAGTTTGATTAATTCCGGATGCAGCCCATGTACTCCGGTTTCAAAAGTGGCCTGTTCTCCTGCTTCCTTAATCTTCTGTTCAACTTCTTTTTGAGCTTTTTCTACCATTTCTTCAATACGAGCCGGATGGATGCGTCCATCATTGATGAGCTTCTCCAAAGCGGTTCTCGCCACTTCACGGCGAACAGGGTCAAAACCTGAAATAATAACAGCTTCCGGTGTATCATCAATAATCAAATCAATACCGGTTAATGTTTCTAAAGTCCTGATATTTCTACCTTCACGGCCTATGATACGGCCTTTCATTTCATCGTTAGGCAGAGCCACAACGGAAACCGTTGTTTCAGCAACATGATCGGCAGCACAACGTTGAATGGCAAGTGAAACAATTTCACGCGCTTTTTTGTCTGCTTCTTCTTTAGCCTGTTGTTCCAGATCTTTGATGAGCATGGCTGTTTCATGCTTTATTTCAGTTTCTACGCTGCTTAGCAGTTCTTTTTTTGCATCATCTGCGGTAAGACCGGAAATACGTTCCAGCTCACCAGTTTGTTTTTCGAAAAGTTCATCTACCTTTTCCTGACTGCTTCTCAGCTTGTTTTCCTGATTGATGAGATGTTCTTCCTTCTTCTCATAGGATTCAAGCTTTTTGTCGAGATTCTCTTCCTTTTGAACCAACCTACGCTCCAAACGCTGTAATTCAGAACGACGTTCTTTATTTTCACGCTCCACTTCAGAACGTAGACGATGTATTTCTTCTTTTGCTTCCAGCAGTGTTTCTTTCTTTTTAGCTTCGCCGGTTTTTTCGGCTTCTTGGACAATGCGTGCGGCGGTTTCTTCAGCAGTAGCAATCTTACCCTCGGCAATATTCTTACGTACTAAATAACCGGCAATACCTCCAACTAAACCTACCCCGACGGATATTCCGATTATTTCAAAAATAATCTTCACCTCCTAGTTATATTTTTAGAAAAACAAATGAGGCAACATATAAAGCCATGTCGCCTCGTGAATAACATAAATAAACATTAACACGATTGGATAGTCTAATTCTATCTGCTTTTGCAGTAAGTGTCAAGATAAACTACTCGCTGCACTCCCTACCCAACCTATTCAATGCTTTCCGTATTACATTGCCGTTAAAACCACGTGCAAATAATGCCCGTGCCAATCTTGCCGAACCTTCTTTATCCTTCAATCCGTACTTTTTATCGTTCTTCTTTTGCCAGTTCTTACCAGCTTCGATAGCTCTTTCCAAATCCATATCCTCAGAAAACGAAGCAGTAATTTTTGCCGATAATTCATTGCTGACATTCTTCTTTTTAAGTTCCAGGCGCAAATGATTTATCCCGTAATACTTCTTGGCAAGCCATGCCGCGTAAACCTTATCCGCATATCTGGCATCATCAAGTAAGGCATACTCTTTTAGCTTGGCTAAAACTTCGCCTATTACTTCCTGGGGACAAGAATGTTGACGCAGCAGCCTCTCTAAATCCTTTTCGCTGTAATCACGATAGGAGAGCCTTACCAAAGCATAATCATACGCCTGGGCGTAATTAGTTAATTGTTTCGCTGCTCGCCTCTGCATTTACGGCACTACCTTCTTCTCCAGTCGGTTTGGCAACAGTAATAGCACGAATCTTTTCCTCAATTTCCTGCGCCATTTTTTTGTTGTTTTTCAGAGCTTCCTTAACATTCTCTTTGCCCTGTCCTAAGCGTTCATCGCCATAAGAATACCACGCGCCGCTTTTATTAATAATTCCATTTTCGACTCCTAAGTCTACCAAACACCCTACAAAAGAAATACCTTCACCATACATTATATCAAACTCGGCCTGTTTGAAAGGAGGTGCTATCTTGTTTTTAACCACCTTGACTCTGGTGCGGCTTCCTATCATATCGTTGCCGTTCTTTAAAGTCTCTATGCGCCGAACATCCAATCTGATTGTAGAATAAAACTTCAGTGCACGACCACCGGTAGTTGTCTCCGGATTGCCAAACATTACGCCGACCTTTTCACGAATTTGATTGATAAAGATCATAGCTGTCTTGGACTTAGAAATAATACCTGTCAGTTTACGCAAGGCCTGGCTCATCAAACGAGCTTGCAAGCCCATATGGGAATCTCCCATCTCTCCTTCGATTTCCGCACGGGGAACCAATGCAGCAACAGAGTCGATAACGATAATATCGATAGCACCGCTGCGCACAAGCGCATCAGCAATTTCTAAGGCTTGTTCGCCGTTATCAGGTTGAGAAATCAGTAAATTATCTACATCAACGCCTAACCTTCTTGCATAAACAGGATCAAGCGCATGCTCTGCATCAATAAAAGCGGCATAACCGCCAAGTTTTTGTGCCTCTGCAATCATATGTAAAGCAACCGTTGTTTTACCGGAAGACTCAGGCCCGTAAATCTCTGTAATACGTCCTCTGGGTATCCCCCCAACTCCAAGAGCGATATCAAGTGAAAGCGCGCCTGTTGGGATTGTTTCTATGTTCATTTTGGCATTCGCCTCACCAAGTTTCATAATCGAACCCTTGCCAAAATCCTTTTCAATCTGTCGCATTGCATTTTCAAGAGCCTTAGTTTTATCCATGTCCATACGATTACCCCCTATCTGGAAATATTATACAAACATCTGTTCGTTTAGTCAAGCCGATTATTTTATTTTTTGCTTTTTATCTCCCTAATCTCAGTAGAAGTAAACTGATACAGCTCATTGCAGAATTGACAATGAACTTCGCTGACTTCGTCGTTTGCCATATCTTTTAAATCTTTTTCCGCTAAGCCGGCAAGCATATCTATTACCTTTTCTCTGCTGCAGCGGCACCTGAAACCAACAGGCAAAGTTTCTTTAATACTGATTTTTAAGCCTGCTGCTATCTTTTTAATAATTTCTTCAGGATTATGCCCTGAACTAAGCAGCTCTGTGACATAAGGCATAGATAAAACATTATTTTCCAGTGTTGTCAGGACTTCTTCTGAGCAATCAGGCATAGCTTGAATAAACCAGCCACCTGAGGCAATGACCACGCCCTCTTTGTCAACCATCACGCCCAGCGCAACACTTGCAGGAGTCTGTTCAGAAGTAAATAAATAATTTGTCAGGTCCGAAGCAATTTCTCCATCGGCTAAATCACAAAAACCATTAAAAGGTTCTGCATTCGCTAGAAAACGAGTTACGATAAGATTTCCTTTACCGACGCCGCCACCTACATCTAGTTTGCCATTTTTCAGCGGTAAAAAAACATCAGGATTTTCAACATATCCACGAACATGGGTTCCCTCAGCATCAGCAACCACGTCACCCAACGGGCCGTCACCGGAAAAACGCAGCGTGACGCGTTCATTATCTTTCATTGTCGCCGCAAATAGCAGCGCGCCGTTCATTGCCCGCCCTAAAGCTGCTATTCCCAGATGAGAACAGTGGTGCTTTTCATTAGCTTCCTGCACCAGTCTCTTCGTACTAAGGGCATATATACGAACACCTTCAGCCGTAGCTTTTACCAAATAATCTTCCATATGCATTCTCCGTTATACATTTTTTAGCAAGTCAACCATTTCAATGGCAGCCATCGCAGCGTCAACACCCTTATTACCGGCTTTTGTGCCTGCTCGTTCTACAGCCTGCTCAATGTTTTCAGTAGTAAGAACTCCGAACGATACCGGCGTATCATATTGTAAACTGACAGTGGCAATACCTTTGGAAACCTCTGCGCACACATAATCAAAATGCGGCGTTGCGCCACGAATTACTGCTCCTAAACAAATAATTGCATCGTATTTGCCGGCTGCCGCCATTTTTTTAGCGATAAGCGGTATTTCAAATGCGCCTGGTACCCAGGCTACAGTAATATCAGCGTCATTTGCGCCGTGGCGAACCAAACAGTCAATCGCGCCTGTTAAAAGTTTACCTGTAATAAATTCATTGAACCTGCCGACAACAATACCAACCTTTAAGCCATCTGCCTTTAATTGACCCTCTAGTGTTTTCATTTTAATTCCTCCATTTTATAAATGATTATTTCAAAACATGTCCCATTTTTTCTTCTTTACAAGCAAGATAATCGTGATTGAATTTGTTATCCGGAATAACTATGGGCACGCGTTCGGTTACAGTAATCCCGTAACCGGAAAGACCAACCCGTTTGGCTGGATTATTGGTTATCAGTCTGATACTTGTCAGACCCAAATCAGAAAGAATTTGTGCCCCTATGCCATAATCCCGCAGATCGGCAGGAAAGCCCAGATGCAGATTAGCTTCTACTGTGTCAAAGCCTTCATCCTGTAAAGCATAGGCCCTTATTTTATTTGCCAACCCAATACCTCGGCCTTCCTGACGCATATAAAGGACAACGCCTTGTCCTTCCTCTTCTATCATACGCAGGGCATTAGCTAACTGGTCGCCGCAGTCACAGCGCAGAGAACCAAAGGCATCACCCGTGAGGCACTCGGAATGGACTCTTACCAAAACATTCTCTTTGCCTTCTACGTCACCTTTGACAATGGCAGCATGGCAAAGATCGTCCAAATCATTGTCATAAGCTATAAGGCGGAACTGGCCATATTTAGTTGGCAGTTTAGCCTCAGCAGCCCTGTGCACCATCTTCTCATTCGCTTTGCGATAGGCCACTAATGCTGCTACCGTTATAAAGGTTAAATCGTGTGTTTTTGCAAACTCTATCAATTCCGGAGTTCTAGCCATGGTCCCGTCATCGCTCATAATTTCGCAGCATATGCCAACAGGTTTAAGCCCTGCAAGAATACAGAGATCTGTAGTTGTTTCCGTGTGACCAATACGCCTCAGTACTCCGCCTTCGCGTGAGCGCAAAGGAAAAACATGGCCTGGGCGGCGAAAATCTTTTGCACAAGCGCCTTCTTCGGTAACCTTTTTCATGGTTAGGGCTCTTTCATACGCTGATATGCCGGTCGTAGTCTCTATGTGATCAATTGTAACCGTGAAAGCTGTTTCATGATTATCTGTGTTTTGCGCAACCATGGCTCCAAACTGAAGCTTATCCATAATTTCCGGCGCCGCAGGCATGCAGATCAAGCCCCTGGCAAATTTAGCCATAAAATTTATGGCTTCCGGCGTTACTTTTTCTGCCGCCATAATAAGGTCCCCTTCGTTCTCGCGGTCCTCATCATCCGTAACCAAAACCATTTTACCGGCTTTGATGTCTTCAATCGCCTGTTCTATTGTACCAAATTTAAACTTTTCTTCCATTTTGCTCCTCCTATATAAAACCATTTTCGAATAAAGTTTTTTTGCTAATCCCCGCTGGCTTTTCCTTATTACAGAAAGAACTGAGCATTCTTTCAACATACTTGCCAATAATATCCGTTTCTATATTGACGCTGTCACCAATATTTTTAAAACCCAAGGTTGTTTCTTTTGCAGTATGGGGTATAAGTGAGACCGTGAAGGAATCATCAGTTACATCGGTAACGGTAAGGCTGATACCATCAACGGCTATCGAACCTTTTTTTATTATATACTTTGTCAACTCAGCAGGAATCCTGATAGTCACGAGTGAGGCTATATCTTCTTTTTTCTTCATGATAATCTGCCCAATGCCCTCTATGTGTCCGCTTACTATGTGTCCATCCAAACCATCTTGCAGTCTGAGTGTCTTTTCCAGATTGACCCTTTCCCCGCTTTTGTAAGAGCTTATGGTCGACATCCTGACTGTCTCAGGCATCACGTCCACTGTAAAATCTTTTTCAGTGAAAGCCACTACTGTCAGGCAAGCACCATTGACAGCTATACTCTCGCCGATTTTGAGCGTTTTCGCCAATTTGTCAGCCTCTATTGTCAGCTGATAGGATTTGGCTCCCCTTTTCATTGTTTTTATTGTTCCTAATTCAGCTACAAGTCCCGTAAACATATTTTCACCCCTTTATCGTACGGCCAGTTATCAGAAAATCATTTCCCAAAACCTTTGTTTCAAGCTCGTTTAGTCCTAAACCATTGGCGATGCTCTTGCTGCCAATGCCACCAACCGGGGACAAGGCTTCTTTTCCGCCTATAATTTTAGGTGCGATGAAAGCGTAAACACGCTCAACAAAACCGTGGTCGAAAAAGCTGCCATGCACGTCTCCCCCGCCCTCAACAAGGATACTGGTAATTTTACGCTCGCCCAGCGTGTTTAAAAGCTCGTCCAAGTCTAGCCTGCCACCAGAGGTTCCTATTTGAAGCACCTCGACAGTTTTCAGGTTGCCAAGCTCGGCCAGTCGCTCGGCAGAAGCATCTTTCCCGGTAACTATAATGGTCTGAGCTTCTCCATCATTAAGCACCTTAGAAGTAAGGGGAATTTCAAGCTTTGTATCAAGAACAATCCTTATAGGATTCTTACCTTTAACAAGCCGACATGTCAAAGCAGGATCGTCAGCAAGGACAGTACCCTTGCCAACCAAAATTGCATCGTAAACTCTGCGTAAATAGTGCGCATGCGTTCTGGCTTCCTCACCTGTTATCCATTTGGAATCTCTTTGCGACGTCGCTATTTTACCGTCTAGTGTCATCGCATACTTCAAGGCGACAAAAGGTTTTTTCGTAGTAATCCAGTGTAAAAATACTTCGTTGACCGCCGCAGCTTCATTCGCTAAAACACCGACAGCGACCTCAATACCTGCTTCGCGCAGCCTTCTGATACCATTTCCGGCTACTTTTGGATTGGGGTCGCCAATAGCAACAACAACTCGCTTAACGCCAGCTTTTATCAAAGCCTCACAACATGGGCCAGTCCGCCCGTAATGCGAACAAGGTTCTAAAGTTACATAGACTGTTGCACCTCGTGCCTTGTCCCCGGCTTGGAGCAATGCATTTACTTCTGCATGCGCCTCCCCGGCTTTATGGTGCCAACCTTCACCGACTACTCTTTCTTCTTCATCGATTAAGACAGCACCGACCAAAGGGTTTGGTGTTGTTCTTCCTTCTCCTTTGCGCGCCAATTCTATCGCACGCAACATCCATTTTTCGTCATTCATAAAATCAACGCCTTTCAAACAAAAAAACCATACACTGAACCCTTGGCTCGGTCGTATGGTTTTTTAACTCATCCATATGCCTTTTCACATCCAGACTATACTGTCGGTTTCGGAGTTGCACCGAATCATGCCGTCGCCGGCTCGCGGACTATACCGCCGGTAGGGAATCACACCCTGCCCCAAAGGCTTCTTTTATTGAATTATATAAATAATATATCACTCAAACGTAATGAATGCAATTACTTTTTTAAATTTGCGATAGCGGCAGCACAGTCAGCAGCGCCGTAAATATAGGAGCCGGCTACCAGCACATCAGCACCGGCATCACGTACCAGCTTCCCCGTTTCCTCATTAATACCGCCGTCAACCTGAATAAGCACCTCATGTCCACCAGAGTCTACCATTTCTCTTAGTCTTTCAATCTTTTTTAAACTGGTGGGTATGAATTTCTGCCCACCAAAGCCAGGATTTACTGACATAAGCAAAACCATGTCGATATATGGGAGTATTTCCTCAACCGTATTCAGTGGTGTTGCGGGATTCAGCGCTACCCCAGCTTTAATACCTTTTTCATGTATAGACTGAACCAGCCGATGCAAATGATTTGTTGTTTCCACATGAACTACTATCATATCTGCGCCAGCATCGAAAAAATCATCTATATACTTTTCCGGATTATTAACCATCAGGTGGCAATCAAAAAACAATTTAGATACTGGCCTTATTTTCTTGACAATAGGGGCGCCAAAAGTAAGATTGGGCACAAAATTACCATCCATCACGTCAATATGGACCCAATCTGCGCCAGCAGTTTCAATTTTTTTTATTTCATCTGCCAAATAGGCGAAATCAGCCGATAAAATAGAAGGTGCTACAAGAATCATTTTTTACCGTCCCTCTCTTTTTTTGTTAAAATTTCCTGCATAATCACAGTATACGACTTATATCTTAATAAATCTATTTCACCAGCCTCAACGGCTTCTTTGACGGCACAGCCCGGTTCATGAGTGTGAGTACAAGTAGTAAAACGGCACTCGCGGGCATACTTTGTAAATTCCCTAAAAGACTTAGGTAACATTTCAGGTTCAAACTCTTCCATGTTTAAATTGCCAAAGCCAGGAGTGTCGGCTAAATAGCCACCTGCAAAAGGTATGAAATGAGCGAAACGGGTAGTATGCCTACCCCTGCCAATCTTTTCACTCACATGGCCCACCACGAGGCGCAAACCAGGATCAATAGCGTTTAGTGTTGACGACTTGCCAACGCCTGACGGTCCGGCGAAAACAGTTACTTTCTCGCTAACCTCTGCGCGCAGCTCATCAATACCAATGCCCTCTTTTGCAGAAACAGGAAAAACCTTATAACCAATTTTACCATATAGCTCACAGCACTTTTCAACCAAGCCCGCCGGAGCGATATCCAGCTTATTCAAGCAGATTATTGCCGGTATCCTTGCGCTTTCAGCCAATGCCAGCAATTTGTCAGTAATCAGAAAGCTAAAATCCGGACTGGCACAAGCAGCCGTAATCACAACCAAGTCAATATTGGCAACTATTGGACGCAGCAAAAAATTCTTGCGCGGCAATATATCAGTTATCATGCCTTCAGTACCGTTCGCCTCGAAAACAACATAGTCACCTGTGCACAAAGAAAAACGGTTTTGTTTCATTTTCCCTTTAATTTTACAGGTAAAAATCTCACGCGAAGCGGTCTCGACATAATAATAACCCATATAATTCTTGATTATTCGTCCTTGATTCTTTATCACAAGTTTCTTTCCTCCACTAATTTGTCGTTACTATAGAATTGTACGCGTATTCTACCCGTACCTTCAATTTGCTGTCTTAACCGCACTCCTGCCTTGTGGGTATTACTATAGACAACGCGGCTGCCATTATCATCGGCAACCACGATTTTAACTTCCTGATGGTCGCTGCCGCCAGGTACGACAAATTCAACATACTGCGAAATCTTGCTGCTTTCGGCATTTTTAGAAATAGTTATGTCTACAACCGTACCGACATTAACTACATCCTTGGCCGCGGGATTCATTGATATGACCGTGTTGTCAGGTTCCTTACTGACAACGGCGCTTACTTTTCCTAAAACAAGACCAAGATCATTTAGTTTATTTTTAACCGACGAGCTGCTTAAACCTACTAAATCAGGAAGCACCACCTGATTACTCTTGATATTGATAACAACGTCTAATTTTGTTCCTATCGGTAGCTTGGCAGGTGCTGCCACACTTTGCTCCAATATTGTTTCTTCCGGAGCGCCACTTACATACTTATATGAAACCTGTCCAAGTTCAAAACGTGATGCTTTCAGAATCGCTTTGGCCTCTGTAAGCCTCTTACCCTTCAAATTCGGGACATCACCAAGCTCTACGCCTTTGCTGACGACAAGCAATATTTTGCGCCCCTCTTTGACAAGTCTCTTAGCACCTGGATTCTGATTAATAACCGTTCCTGGCGGTACCTTTGCATTGTACTCTTCGTCTATGGTATAGCGCAATTTAGCCTGCGTTAATATATTTTGAGCTTCAACAACTGTTTTACCAGTTACGTCAGGGACCTCAACCTCAGGGCCTCCTATGACACCAAAAGAAAACAAACCAATAACAAGAAAAGACGCAGCAACTATTGCTCCAATAAGCCAGCGCATAAGACGCTGCCTTTGTATTTGCTTAGTCTCTGCCGAATCCTCGTCTTCGTCAGCATTCAGCTGATCAGCATAGGCTGTCCTGTCAATTCTTATGGTTTCTTCAAGCGAAACAGCCGGAAGATGAGCAGGTTCATCCGCGATGAAAACTCTGCTTTTTTCCGTATAATCTATGTTACCTGTTAAAACATCCGCAGCATATTCAAGATCCTTTAAAAAATCATCGGCATTGACATAACGCTCTTCTTTATTTTTGACCAATGCCTTTGCGACAATTTTTTCCAGAACAGGCGGCACTTCAGGGTTGACTTCCCGCACCAAAGGCATTTTTTCACTAACATGCATCAACGCCACAGCAACCGGTGTTTCCGCTGTGAAGGGAAGAGCTCCCGTCAGCATTTCAAAAAGAAGTATGCCGAGGGAATACAAGTCCGACTGAGCAGATACTTTTTCCCCTCTCACTTGTTCCGGTGATAAATAGTGAACAGAACCCACAACAGAAGCAGTATATGTCATGGTCGCTGTGGTAATCGCTCTGGCAATCCCAAAGTCGGCGACCTTGGGGGTGTTATTCTCATCAAGCAAAATATTATGGGGTTTGATATCACAGTGGATGATTCCTCTGCTATGAGCGTGTTTCAAAGCTGAAGCAATTCCATGCGCAATAATTACAGCTGACATAGGATCTAAAGGTCCATCCTCAGAAATCAATTCTTTAAGGGTACGTCCCTTGACATACTCCATTATTATATAGTAAGAATCTTCGTCTCTGCCAACATCGTAGACATTGACAATGTTTGGATGAATAAGACGTGCGGCAGACTGCGCCTCCTGCCGAAAACGGGAGACAAAACCATCATCATCAGTATATTGCGCACGCAATATTTTTACAGCAACTTCGCGCTTTAAATATGTATCAAAGGCTCGGTAAACTTCGGCCATGCCACCGGTACCAATTGCTTCCAATATTTGGTAACGATTACCTATAATTTTTTGTTCCATAAAAATTAATCCTCCAAATCAAGGATAATAAACGAAATGTTATCCTTACCGCCCGCTGCCAGAGCTTTTTCCATTAAAGAATCAGCGGCAGAAGACAGTTCCTGCCCTTGCAATACACTTTCAATTTCTTCTTCGTCCACCATATTTGTCAGCCCATCGCTGCTAAGAAGCATTCGTTTAGCACCAACAATAAGAAATTCAAACAAGTCTACCTCTACATAAGGCTCTGCACCAACTGCTCGCATAATAATATTCTTATGTTGGTGATTTGCAGCCTCCTCCAGGCTTATTTCCTTATTTCTAACTAATTCCGCCACATAGGAATGATCTCTGGTAATTTTCTTAAGGCCATTGCTCTGCAACAGATAAATCCTACTATCACCGACATGCGCCACACAAGCACGTTCATTATCCAAAAAATAAACCGCGGTAAGTGTCGTCCCCATTCCTTTGAGTTTGGGATTATCTTGGGCCATTTGCCAAATACGATTGCTGGCTTCTTGCACCCGTTTGCCCATGAAAGGCAGTATGTCATTCTCATTGACGCTGGTAAAATCTGTCTCAGCCAAATAGGTGACAGCCTCATAACTGGCTGTTTCGCCTCCTTGGTGTCCACCCATACCATCAGCAACCGCAAAGAGATCTGGCAGTCTTACCAAAAGACTGTCTTCATTATTATCCCTTACCAAACCCTTATTTGTTCTGCTTACAACCAACAAGCCACTCACCTCACAAGTTTAGACCTTTTTTCCGATAAACTTTGACCTCAGCTGGCCACATGCAGCATCAATATCCTTGCCCATTTCTTTTCTTATAGTTGCGTTAACTTTGTTTTTCTTCAATACCTGCAAAAATCTCTCAACAATCCTCGGTGACGGTCTCGTAAAACCTTTTTCCGCAACCGGGTTGGCTGGAATCAGATTTACAGAGGCATTTTTAAAACGGAGAGCATTACTTAGTAGTTCAGCGTCAACTAAAGAATCATTGACATTGGCAATTAAAATATACTCGTAGGTTACCTGTCTGCCGGTTGTCCTGGCATAATTTTCCGCTGCCCGAATAACCTCTAAAAATGGGTAAGAAGTGTTAATAGGCATTAATTCGCTTCGAAGGTCATTTCTGGCTGCATGCAGAGAAATAGCCAAATTAATCGGCAGGGCCTTAGCTGACAGTTTTTCAATGCCTGGAATAATGCCGCAGGTGGATATTGTCATGTTTCTATAACTCATATTAAGAGTTTCTTCGTAGTGTAAGAATTCGAGAGCGCCCAAGACTGCCTCGAAATTTAACATAGGTTCGCCCGAACCCATTACTACGACACGGCTGACATGCTTATTATCCTTTGCTAAAAACTGATTGAAGTAATACACTTGCAACAATATTTCGGCCTTTGTCAAATTACGCACAAAACCGCTCAAGCCACTCGCGCAAAAAGCGCAGCCCATATTGCAGCCAACTTGGCTGGAAACACATACGCTATACCCATAGTCATGTGACATACATACTGTTTCAACTGAATTTCCGTCAGGAAGCTCAATCAAAACCTTACGAGTCAAATTATCTGAAGACATTTGTTCTCGCAAAATTTTTATGTTTGCAGGCAAAATTGTAAAATGTTCTTCTAAAATTACTATGTCAGCCTTGGCAATATTCTTCATCTTGGCAAATTCAAATACGGATTTATTATAAATCCATTCAAAAACTTGTTTGGCTCTGAATTTTTTTAAATTATAATCAACAAACAAACCCTGCAATTCATCAAGGCTTAACCCGAAAATATCTTGTTTTTTCATATTTTTCCTATCTTTCACGTCTTTTTTGTTAAGGCACATATATAAAACCCATCAATACCGTCATGCTGCGGCAGAATTTGTAACTCTTTGATAATTTCTCCAGTTTTTGGGTGCGGGAAGCCAGCCAACTCGAATTCCTTGTTATTTTCCAGGAAAAACTGAATCACATCAGCATTTTCAGCTTTTTCAAGTGTACAAGTGCTATATACTAAGCGACCACCCGGTTTAACATATCTGGCGGCATTGGCTAGTATGGCTTTTTGCAATCCGGGAAATTCACCTAAACCTTCTTCTGTTTTTGTCCATCTGGCTTCTGCACGCCTTCGTAAAACTCCAAGGCCGGAACACGGTGCATCCACAAGCACACAGTCAGCAGTTGCGTTCCATTCAGGCATATTTTGCGCGGCATCCTGTACCTGCGGTTTAATGATGTCAATGCCAAGTCGCTCTGCATTTTCCTTAATCAAGCCAATTTTGTGGGGATGAATATCAGTTGCGATAATTTCTCCCTTATTCCGCATTAATTGAGCCAGATGTGTAGTTTTCCCCCCGGGCGCAGAACAAACATCAATTACTCTTTGTCCTGGCTGAGGATTTAAAATAGTGGCTACCAGCATGGAACTTTCATCCTGAACGTAAAAGTATGTGCCATACTTCTTAAATAGCAATTCCATCGACGGTAATTTTTCGCAAACAATCCCATCATTGCTCCATTCGGAAGTCCTTACGACAAAATCATCAGACGCCAATTTCGCCAGTAGTTCTTCCCTGGTAATCTCCAGCGTGTTTGCGCGCAGCGCCAAAGGCGGAACCTGATTATTGAAACCACAAAGTTTTTTTGTATCTTCAATACCGTATTCTTTTAGCCATCTCTTTATAAGCCAAACAGGATGCTGTAACGTCAATGACAAGTACAGTATCAAATCTTTTTCTATAGTTGGATAGGCCATGCCTTCTTTGGTGCGGACGCAGTTTCGTAATACTGCATTAACGAATTTAACGGTTCCTTGGTGTCCGTATTTTTTAGCTAAATTAACGGACTCATTACAAGCAGCAGAAGCTGGTATGCGTTCCAAAAAATAAATTTGGAAAACACCCAGCCGCAAAATATTCAATATAACCGGACTTATTTTATTTAATGGACGAGAGATATTCTGTGATAATATCCAGTCTAAAGTACCCTTAGCCTTGATACAGCCATATACTAACTCCGTAACAAAGCGACGGTCTAAATCGTTTAGCTTCTTCGCAGCTATTGCCTTGTTCAAGGCAATATTAGAGTATGCCCCATTACAAAGAACGCTGTCAACCACCTGAAGCGCGAGCAAACGGGCATTGACATTCTTACCTTCTTCACGCTTTTCCTGGTTAATTTTTTTTGTCATTATTTTCCTCATCAATTAAAAAATATTTAATAGTCTCTTCTACTTTATTAATATCGACACGCGTATTAAAACATGGCCCATAGGGTCGCTCATTTAAGACACCTATGACCGGCAGCGGAAAAACATCTTGAATACCGCTGGTTAAGTCTCGCTCACACGCAACTGCAATGATTGCTTTTGGCCTTATTGTTTTGACAACTTGTCTCGCTAAAGTACCACCCGTTGCTACGGCGAATTTAACACCGTACTTATCTGCCAGGTTGAGAAGTGGTCCTACATTGCATTTGCCGCATCTGCGGCAGTTTTTTACATCTCTTGTAATTTTGTAAAGGCATGTGTCTAACTGAATACAATGTGGCGTTAAAATCAAAATTCTACTGGCCGGTACTTTAATATTCTGATTACGTACAAGATGGTTGCTGACCTCTATAAAGGATTGCTCTATCTTGCTGCGTGGGATTCTGAATACCCGGCCTAAAAAAACCGACAACGGGAAAAGCATATTAATGGCATTCCAGGCCCAGCCATGAAAAAGTGCTAAAACAGGAATACCTAAAATCGCAAGAACAATACCTATAACGCCAACCAATAAAGCAATTATTATTACAGCTCCAATTAAGCCTAATACAACGGGAAGGTACTGGTTTATTCCGGATAAACCCGGCATGGAAACCCGCCAGAGCAAATATCCGAATAAGCCAGCAAAAAGTATCCCCAATGAAGCAAGAGTAATAAAAACTCGCTTTTTCGGCTTAAAAACCAAATCAACCATTATTTTGCACCTCGAATGAAAGTATCTCACCAAGCTTCATCTTGTAGCCATTACAGTAAACAGCAGCAGGCATTTTTTTCTTTGATTCTGGCTGAACTTCGATAACTTCCAGAGAACCATTCCCACACGCAACGATAAAGCCTTCTTTAGAGAATCCAGCAACAGTCCCAGGCTTTGTACCTGCGTATTCTTTTACCACAACTCGCGTCTGCCAGATTTTCAGTTTCTTACCGTCGGCAAGAAGTGTATAGGCCCCTGGCCATGGATTAAGGCCCCTGACCTTATTGTGAATTTCTGAAGCACTCTTCGACCATTCTATCTTTTCTATTTCTTTATCAAGCAAAGAAGCGTAAGTAGCTTCGGCATCATTTTGCGGCATGTCTTTAATCGTACCAGTTTCAAGACCCCTGATTACCTCCAGCAAAAGCTGTGCACCAGCAACTTTAAGTTCGTTATGCAGTTCTCCCATTGTCATATCTTCGCCGATACAAGTAGCCACCTTAGCTAGCATGGCACCTGTATCCATTCCTTTATCCATACGCATTATCGTTACTCCCGACTCTTTTTCACCGTTCATAACAGCATAATGGATCGGCGCTGCACCTCTATATTTCGGCAAAAGTGAGGCATGCACGTTTATACAGCCATACTTTGGCAACTCCAGGATTTCTTTGGGCAAAAATTGTCCGAAAGCAACTACGACAATCAATTCAGGGGCTAAGGCCCTTAATTCTTCAATAAACTCAGGTGTGCGAATTTTTGCCGGCTGCAGAACAACCAGGTTCTTCTCCAAAGCATATTCTTTTACCGGAGTCATCAGGACTTTCTGTCCTCGTCCCTTTGGGCGGTCCGGTTGTGTAATGACAGCAACTATTTCATGATCAGAAGATTCAACTAATGCCGCCAAACTATCAACCGCAAACTCTGGTGTACCCATAAATACTATTCTCATATATTCCTCTTTTCCTCCCACTACTCTTTAGGAAGAAGTGCATTAGCTTTATCTATAAAAAGAATGCCGTCCAAATGGTCTAATTCGTGTTGAACTGCAATAGCCAGAAGATCTGTAGCGTCTAAAACAACAGGCTTACCATTTCTATCCTGATACTTTACCTTGACAGACTTGGAGCGTTCAACCTCTCCGTCGAAATTAGGTACGCTAAGGCACCCTTCAACATTAATGCAAGTTCCTTCCTTGCAAATAATCTCAGGGTTTATCATCTCTATTACGCCTTCGCCTATATCTATCACAACTATTCGGCTCGAAACACCGACCTGAGGCGCTGCCAAACCAACGCCATCAGCCTCATACATCGTATTGGCCATATCGCTTAGTAAGCGTTTAATTTTTTTATCCACCTTCGTAACCTTAGCCGCAACCTGTCGAAGAACCGGATTGCCTGCGGTCTTTATCTCTAAAATAGCCATAATACCTCCAAAAACTTCGTTTTCCAATAAATTATAACACAAGTATCGTTTTGGGAAAACATAAGTTAACTTTTTAAACAACGCTTACGGGGTCAACGTCGAAATAAACGTTTTTCATGTCTTTAAAATCAGATTGTTCCAAAGCTTTTTTGACCCTGACCATGCTGACACTCTTGACTAAAATGTTAATACGGTACAAGTCTCTGACCTTTTCCACTATGGCAGGAAACGGCCCCATAACGCAGATATTGGTCTTTTGGTCATTGCATTCCACTGCCTGCAAATAGTTAACAATGCGCTGAGCTAAAACATTCCCTTTGTTTTGTTCCCGTTCAACAACTGTAATTTTAAGGAGCTGCGTAAAAGGCGGATATAATAATTCCTCTCTAACCGATAATTCCTGTTCCGCGAAAGCATCATAATCCTGCCTGGCCGCTAGTTTGATAATGTTGTTATCGGCATCATAAGTCTGCAAGATAACATTGCCTTGTTTACTGCCTCGTCCTGCCCTACCAGCAGCTTGCGTCAAAAGATTAAATGTACGTTCTCCAGCCCTGAAATCCGGCAGATTAAGCTGTGAATCCGCGGCAAGAATTCCTACCAGCGTAACATTGGCAATATCATGTCCTTTGGCTACCATTTGAGTTCCTAATAGAACATTGTACTTTCCTGAGGCAAAATCACGTAATATCTCTTCATGCGCGAATTTGCGGGCAGTGGAATCCTGATCCATACGCAGAACATTGATTTCTTCGCCGAGAGCTTGGACTGCTTCTTCCGCCTTTTGTGTTCCCGTACCAAAATATTTAATTTTTCTGCTGCGACAGCTAGGACATTCATCGGGAATCGGTGCAGAAAACCCACAATAATGGCAACGCAACGCCTTGCCTGCATTATGGTAAACCAAGGCAACTGCGCAATGGGGACACATAATGGCTTCGCCGCAGTCCCTGCAAAGAACAAAAGTAGAAAAGCCTCGTCGGTTTAATAAAATAATTGCCTGTTCTCCACGCCTCACTGTTTCCAGCAATGTTTCCTGCAACTTTGCAGATAAAACAGATTTATTGCCAGCCTTAAGCTCTGCTCTCATATCAACTATTGTCACCCTGGCCAATTCACCATCATTAGCTCTTTTTGTTAGCCGTAAATGCTCATAGCGATTATTTAAGGCGTGATAGTAGGAACAAACATCAGGAGTCGCACTGCCAAGGACTAAAGGGATTGATGACAATTGGGCTCTTTTCAAAGCTACTGTACGAGCATTGTAACATGGTCGTTCTTCTTGTTTATAACTGTATTCTTGCTCTTCGTCAATAATAATCAGACCCAATTTTAAGAATGGCGCAAAAACGGCTGATCTGACGCCGATTAATATGTCGGCATACCCCATACGCATCTTATACCAAACATCCGCACGTTCACTTTGGGATAGCTTGCTATGCGCAACTGCAACCTTTCTACCAAACCAAGCCTTGAAACGTTCAACAATCTGCCCTGTCAAAGCAATTTCCGGCACCAAAACCATTACCTGTTTTCCTTGCGTCAGTACTTCCGCCGCTGCCCGCAAATAAATCTCGGTTTTGCCGCTACCCGTTACCCCCTGCAAAAGAAATGTCTTATGTTGCTCTTCGTCAACAGTATCAACAATTTTTCGCAGTGCCTCTGCTTGTTCATTTTTCAAAATAAGATCGTCTTTGATCGTAATATGATTAGAATAACTATCGCGCAATACTCTTTTTTCAGTTCTGACAGCCCAGCCTTTTTCGCATAAAGTTCTTATCGTAGTAGATGATATATTATTTTCAGAGAGATTTCCCACTTCTATTTCAGCTTTTTGCAGCAAAATTTCCAAGGCAGATTTCTGTGCAGGCATTCTGTTCAAAGACGGTAAAGCCTTTTCCCCTTCTTCAGATATATGATAAGCATTGATTGTCTTCTCTTTAAGCTTTTTATTGATCTCATATTCCAATACGACGGCTTTGATCGCCAGAAGCTTTTTCAGTAACCCGGCATGGCCAAAACGCGCTTCAATTTCTTTACGGGTGGCTCCGCCTTCTTCCACCAGAAATTTGTATAGAGCCATCACCTGTCCATCAAGGTCTGTCGGATAAGTCTCAGAACAAACAACATACTTTGGTGTACTCTTGATGCTGCTCCTCCCGGGAATGAACAAACGCATGGCCTCTGCCATGGAACACATGTAATAATCTGAAATCCACTTTGCTGTTGCTAACATATCCCCGTCAAACCAAGGCGTTGTATCTAAAGTATCTGCTATAGCTTTAATTTCTCCTTCCTGCGGTTTCGCCATAGATGTACTGACTACAAATCCTTCAACCATCTGATGCCCGAAAGGAACTATGACACGCCAGCCTTCAGCAATGAAGTCCAGCTCGTCATCTATGCGATATGTGAACTGTTTAAACAAATTCTTTACCGGCAAGTTTATTGCCACGTTCGCGTACTTCATGTTTCACCTCTCGCCACGTTAAAAAGGAAAGCAAGGACTAACAAGTCCTTGCTCTTAGCCTTAAACCCTATTTCGTTGTAACAAGAAAAAATCCTGCCTATAACTTTGCCTGCTCGCGTAGTGTTTCAACTTTATCCAAGCGTTCCCATGGCAAGTCGATATCAGTTCGGCCCATGTGGCCATAAGCAGCAGTCTGCTTGTAAATAGGCTGCCTGAGACTTAGCGATTTTATAATTCCTGCCGGGCTTAAAGTGAAGTTCTTCTGAATAAGCTCAATTATTTTTTCATCGCTTATTTTCCCTGTGCCAAATGTTTCCACAGAGATTGATACAGGCTTAGCAACACCTATCGCATACGCAAGCTGAATTTCACATTTATCAGCTAAACCGGCAGCAACGATATTTTTAGCTACGTAACGTGCCGCGTACGCTGCGCTGCGGTCCACCTTTGTTGGATCCTTGCCGGAAAATGCTCCGCCGCCATGACGGGCCATTCCTCCATAGGTATCCACGATGATTTTACGCCCGGTTAAACCTGAATCACCTTGTGGACCACCTATTACGAAGCGTCCGGTTGGATTGATATAATATTTAGTATTCTCATCGAGCATTGCTGCTGGAACAATCGGAGAAATAACATGGGATTTGATGTCACGCTCTATTTGTGCTGACAAGACATCAGGACTGTGTTGAGTAGAAACAACTATGGTATCAACTCTTACTGGTCTGCCATCTTCATATTCAACCGTGACCTGCGTTTTTCCATCAGGACGCAGATAGTCAAGAGTTTTATCTTTGCGAACTTCGGCAAGCCTACGTGCCAGCTTATGGGCCAAAGAAATAGGCAGCGGCATATATTCTTCTGTTTCATTGGTAGCATAGCCGAACATCATACCCTGATCACCGGCTCCCACAGAGCTTTCTTCTTCAAGTGCCCCTGTCTTTGCTTCCAAGGCCTTATCGACGCCAAGAGCTATATCAGCTGACTGCTCATCAATGGAAGTCAAAACGCCGCATGTATAACCATCAAAACCATACTTAGCTCGGTCATAGCCGATTTCAACAATAGTGTCTCTTGCAATTTTTGGTATATCTACATAACAATCTGTCGTAATCTCGCCGACAATATGCACCTGCCCTGTAGCAACAAGTGTTTCACAAGCTACACGCGCCATAGGGTCTTTGGCAAGAACAGCATCCAAAATTGCGTCAGAAATTTGATCTGCGATTTTATCCGGATGCCCTTCAGTCACAGATTCCGATGTGAATAATTTTTTCATTTATTTCTCCCTTCTAATACCGAAACTAATAAAAACGCTCTCAAAAATGAGAGCGTCAAGTTTAAAAACTATTTTCTTTCCCATCTTACAATTTTCATTGCAGGACTTAGCACCGTTTTGGTTAGACCAATGGTTGCTGCAGCTTCATCGGGCCATTCCCTCCGCCATCTCTTGATGAGTCCATATTTAATTACAAGTTTTATTATAAACTATCAAATAAGAAATAACAAGTCATTTCTTCATTGCAGCTTTTACTTCATTAAGAAGTTCTTGCGCAACTTCGAGCTTGGACATTTTTTCCAAGCTTATGACTTCTCCATTAGCGAATAAGAATTTAACGACATTGGTGTCACAATTAAAACCGGCGTCTGCCATAGTAACATCGTTAGCGACAATCATATCAAGATTTTTCTTTTTGATTTTTTCGACAGCGTTTGCCAAAAGATTTTGTGTTTCAGCAGCAAATCCCACCAAAAATTGCTTTTCTTTTAACTCGCCTAATTTTTTCAAAATATCAGGATTTTTATCAAGAACAATGGTCAGGGAATCGTCAGTAGCTTTTTTAATCTTTTGTTTGGCTACATCATGAGGACAATAGTCGGCAACAGCAGCTGCCTTAATGACCACATCCATCTCAGAGTACCTGGCTAATACCGCGTTCATCATTTCAAAAGTGGTTTCAACCTTTACAACCTCAACGTACGGCGGGGGCGTCAAAGCAGAAGGGCCTGTTACCAAGACTACTTCCGCGCCGCGATCAGCCGCTGCTTGCGCAACAGCATAACCCATCTTCCCACTGGAGCGATTACCCACATAACGAACCGGGTCAATAGGCTCGCGAGTTCCGGCTGCCGTTACCAAGACCTTTACGCCTTTCAAATCTCCATTTTTAAGTGAAAGATAATGCCTGACAAAGCTGATTATTTCAGAAGGCTCAGGTAAACGACCTATTCCGGAAGTACCACATGCCAAAAATCCGCTCGCAGGCGGCATGATAACGAAACCAAACTCGGCCAATTTTTTCAAGTTGCTCTGTGTTATCGGGTTCGCATACATTTGGCAATTCATTGCAGGACAAACAATAATCGGACTCTTAGCTGCCAGTATTACGGTAGAAAGCAGGTCATCAGCAATACCGTTAGCTGCTTTTGCCAGAATATTTGCCGTCGCAGGGGCAACTATAATTAAATCAGCCCAATCTGCCAGTGCAATATGCTCTACATTAAACTCCTGCTTCTCAGCCCACATACTTACAGCGACAGCGTTACCGCTGATTTCTTTAAAGGTAAGCGGGGTAACAAATTCTGTAGCTGCCTTTGTCATGACGACACGAACTTCGGCTCCAGCTTTGCGCAGCCTGCTTACCAAATCAACCGCCTTGTAGACAGCTATACCGCCGGTTACTCCCAGAACAATTTTCTTTCCGCTTAACACAACGAGTTCCCCCTATTTAATACCGGTTTTGGTACGTTCATAAGTAATTTTGTCGGCAGCAATTTCTTCCAAAGCTATTGTAACCGCTTTGTTAGACTTGCAGTCCACTAAGGGTTGGGCACCGCCCAGTATTTCACGGGCGCGTTTGGCACCAAGAATAACCAAAGTATATTTGCTGTCAACCTTTTCTGCCAAATAATCAATTGATGGTTCAACCATAGACATAATTTTCACTACTCCTTACATGTGCCGTTTTGGCAAATTTCGTTTACGATAAAAAATGTTCGTACTGCCCGATTTCGCTCTGCATCAAGAATGTTGCTGACTTTATTCGTAGCTTTTTCAACCTCATCATTAACTATGATGTAATCATATTTTGAAGCATATGCAAGCTCAGATGTTGCAGCACTAAGTCTGCGTTTGATAACTTCCTCGGAATCAGTACCTCGTTTATATATACGCTTTGACAATTCGTCTAACGATGGAGGCACCACAAAAACAAAAACGGCGTCGGGAAAACTTTCCTTCACTTGCAACGCACCCTGCGGGTCAATTTCCAGCACAACATCTCTGCCTTCATCCAAAATGCTCATTACATACGAACGAGGCGTACCATAATAATTGCCATAAATTTCAGCGTACTCCAGCAGTTCATTATTAGCGATCATTTCTTTGAACTTTTCAATGGTTACAAAGAAATAATCTCGACCGTCAACTTCCCCTTTGCGTGGTGCACGGGTTGTAGCGGAAACAGAATATGCCAGGTTTTTGCGTTTATTACGCAACTGCTCACAGATAGTTCCCTTGCCTGCACCAGAAGGCCCAGACAAAACTAAGAGGACTCCTTGTGGTTTCATTCTTCATCCTCCCCCTGAACTGTCTCTTCGGGCTCTTCGGCACCTGCCTGATATAGTCTGTTGGCAATCGTTTCCGGTTGTATGGCTGACAAAATTATGTGCCCACTATCTACAATCAAAACTGCACGCGTTCTTCTTCCATAAGTAGCGTCAATAACAACACCGCGCTCCTTGCCTTCCTGAATAATCCTTTTAATTGGCGCTGATTCAGGACCGATAATTGCAATGATTCGGTGTGCCGCAACAATGTTGCCAAACCCAATGTTGATTAATCTCATATCCATAAGCTCACCCTTTCCGAATCATTCTATATTCTGAACTTGTTCCCTGATTTTTTCGATTTCTCCCTTAATCTCAACAACAACTTGCGTAATAGAGAAATCGTTGGCCTTGGAAGCAATCGTGTTGGCCTCTCTGTTAAACTCCTGAATAAGAAAATCCATCTTACGGCCAACCGGCTGTTCGCTCTGAAGCATGACTTTGAATTGCTTTAAATGGCTTTTCAGGCGTACAATTTCTTCTGTAACATTAACCCTATCCGCAAAAATAGCTACTTCCTGGATCAGCCTTTCCGGTTCAACACCTTGGCCACAGTCTTGCAAAAGGTCATTAATGCGCTCGCCGAGTCTTTTGTCATATTCAAGTACGACCTGAGGAGCTCTTTCTTCAACAATTTCCAACTTGGCTGCTATTAGGTCGGCACGTGTTGCCAAGTCTTTCTGAATGTTGGCACCTTCCGTCTCTCTCATCGCTACAAGATTAGCTAAAGCGGATTCAATGGCGAGAAGAATTTTCGGCCAAAGCTTTTCGACATCAAAATAGCCCTCTTTGGCAGATATAACCTCGGGGCAACGCGATATATACATTATTTCTGCCTGTTCTAAAAGCTTTGTTTCGGGATACCCCACAGCCTCGCAAACCTCTCTCAAAGCTTCATGGTAGGCAAGAGCAAGCGCTTTGTCTACTTTTACTCGGCAGCCTTCAGAATTTGTATAGTCGGCAGTTATGAATACGTCAACACGCCCTCTGCTTACTGTATTCAATATTGTTTTGCGAATCTTGTCTTCTAAGGCATTCAGAAATCTTGGCAACCTAATTGCGACTTCATTATAACGATGATTGACCGTTTTCATTTCAATAACGAAAGAAAAGTTATCATCGTTATATTCTCCACGTCCAAAACCAGTCATACTTTTTAACAAACTAAATCCTCCCGTCAGTTATGATTCTGCTATTAATCCATATTTGCCAAATGGAATCGGAATTCCCTTTCCCCGGCGAGTTTATCGGAAATTTTAAGAGTCACGGGTAATGAAGTATTAATTTGTGACAAATCAAAATACAAATAATATTGTAAATTCCATACCGGCATTTTTATCCTGATTTTATCCGGCGTAGAAGATGCACCTGCTTTTTCTTTATTTAAAACGGCTGTTGAATTGGCTGCGCTATTTTTGCCCACAACAATATTTTGATTATGTTCCATAGGTTGTTTTTCAATAATCTTTTCAGTTGACACTGCAGAAACAGGTTCGCGATAATAAGGAGCCAAATTTATATCACCCTGTACAAGAGCTATCTGCAAATTCTCCGGTAAAAACTTTTCCGGTGCGTCAATTACCGCACCTACAACCAAAACTTGTTCGTAGCCGGATGCCAAAGCCCTGCTATCTTCAAGCTTTATATCTTCAAAGGCCTTTGCTTTATTCTGTGCGTCCATTGCCACAATCAAATAAGGAGTATAAACGATAATGTTTTCCATTTCGGCGTACACATTTGTCCCCAAAGTTTCGTTTACCGTCCAAGGTTTCTGCATCTCACTAACTGGCATCGCTGCCCTGCTCCTGCCATATTCCTGCGCAGCGCCCAGCATCTGGTCGCTAACGCTCAACATAGCAAATGCTTGTTGACAAAACGATAATATTAAGCAAAACGCCAGCAATTTTTTTTTCATAGCATCTCCACCTTACCAGTTAAATAATAAATAATTATGTAAAATGTTATTTATTAATTTCGTAAGTTTGTTTGACCAAATATTTACAAGCCCTTATACTGAGATTATCTTATCGATACTTTATCAAGTTATTATATAATATCAATCGGATTGACGCAAACTTTATTGAAACATTTTTGACAGAATGAAGGTGCACATCATGAATTTAGAGGGTATAACTCTCCATATACTTACTAAAAAACTCCAAAAAACACTAATCGGCGGCAAAATAACAAAGATATTTATGCCTACACACTCTTCACTTCTGCTTATAGTACGGAAGGATAACGATACTATTCCACTTCTTGCTGATTTTAGCGGTGAGTCTCCACTGCTCTATCTGCCTGACAGCATTCCGGAAAACCCTGAAACTCCTCCTGCCTTCTGCATGCTGCTCAGAAAACATCTGGAAGACGGCAGAATCAGCAGTCTCGAACAGACCGGTCTTGATCGCATTATTACTTTAGAAATTGATTTAATAGGGTCTGCACGACAAATAGTTACGAAAAAACTAGTTTTTGAATTGACAGGCAAAAACAGCAACATTATCTTTTTGGAAAACGAAGTTGTTATAGACTCTCTTAAACATGTTAATAAAAGTATGTCTTCTTTCAGGCAAGTCTTGCCAAACCAGCCCTATTTCCCTCCGCCCACCCAAAACGGTCTCTCCTTTATATACACCTCACCGCTGGACATAGTTGCCAAGATTATGGCGCAAAATGCAAAAAAAGCTTTGCAAAGTCTTATAACAGAAACTACCGGGATTGGCAAATTCACCGCGACCGAGCTTTTGCAACGAAGCAATATCAGTCTTGCCACCACAACCTTAACAGCGGAGGAAAGAAATATTCTTATAGCGCAACTCTCTCTTATGCAAAATAATATTAAGGAGCATGCTGTTAAAACACTGCCTGTTTACGGTATCATTACTAAACAAAATCGCATGTCGACAGTCGTTCTTTCTAAGCCATTACACCTCGATAATACAAACTTTACGATAAAAGAATTTGCAGATTTAAATACCGCTCTCAACTGTGCGGCAAAACTTGTCCCTATTAAAACCTCCGACCGTGATATTTTACAAAAAACAGTAACGAGTGCTATTGCGCGGACAGAAAAAAAGCTCACCATGCTTGAAAAAGACTTAACAACAGCTGAGGGCTCAGATAGCCAAAAAGTCATAGCAGATACTTTGATGTCTAACATTTACATGCTCAAAAAAGGTTTGGATAGCTGCACCTTAAAAAACATTTACAATAATGAAGAGCTAAACATCCCGCTGTCACCTCTTCTGACACCGGTGGAAAATGCCCAGGCATATTATAAGCGCTATAACAAATATAAAAGGGCGATTGAAGAAATAAACCGGCAAATATTTGAAACCAAAGATATGCTGACCTATCTGCGTTCAATCGATGTTTCTCTGCAAACCGCCTCCAACAACGCCGAAGTAGCTGAAATCAAACAGGAATTGATAGCTGAAGGAATCCTGATTGAACACAAAAAAGGTAGAGGAAAAGGTCCGCAGACGAAATCGCAGCCACTGACACTGAAACTTTCACCTGATACAACGGTTTATATCGGCAAAAACAATAAACAAAATGATTTCGTTACATTTTCTATCGCCAGAACACACGACTTTTGGTTTCACACAAAAGGCTTCCCAGGTTCACATGTTATTCTAAAAACTACTTTACAGACACCTACGGAAAAGGAAATAAAGACAGCAGCTCATTTGGCCGCCTACTTCAGCAAAGCGCGAGATTCTTCAAATGTACCCGTTGACTATACCGAAAAACGTTTTGTTAAGAAACCATCCGGAGCAAAACCTGGATTTGTTATATATACCAATCAGCAAACACTTTACGTCACTCCTGACGCAGCGTCAATGGAAGCACTGTTTTCCCAAAATTGATATGCATGATTATATTTGCCAGAAGCAGTAAACCGGCTTAAATTAAAAACAGGTATGTGTGCAAATGAACTGCACTCATACCTGTTTTTCTTCGTATTATTAAAGTTCTATGTCTTTAGCTTTGGCCAAGGTAGCCTTTGCTTCACTGATCAGTCTTTCAATTACCTCTTTGCAAGGAAGAATATCCTTTAAAACATTCAAACTTTGGCCGACTTGAACAACACCACGCTTGATATCCCCTTCTACTGAACCAAGGCGGTTTGTACCTGTAGCAAGCTTGTTAAGGTCTTCTTGCGGAGCACCGGAACGTTCTAGGGCCAAATATTCTTCAGTAAAATCATTTCTTAAACTGCGAACAGCAATACCCCTAGAAAAGCCTGTTACTTCCGAATCAGTATCTATTGCATTTAAAATAGCTTCCTTTGCTGCCGGATGAGTTGGGCACTCAGTCGTAAGAATAAAACGGGAGCCGATTTGCACGCCATCAGCACCCATAAGGAGTGCAGCTGCCAAGGCACGGCCATCCGATATGCCACCAGCAACAATAACTGGTATAGTACGGGCAGTAACCAAGACATTACTCATTAAGGCCATGGTTGTTTGGTTGCCAATATGTCCGCCACCCTCCATGCCCTCGATAACCATAGCGTCTGCGCCGGCTTTTTCTACCCTATCGGCTAATTTGACACTAGGCACAACAGGAATTACCTTAATACCAGCCGTCTTTAATTTTGGAATATGCGGCACAGGATTGCCTGCACCCAAAGTAACAAAAGCCACCTTCTCTTCACAAACAATATCTAATATTTCCGAAGCATTGGGCGCCAGTAGCGTCACGTTAACGCCGAATGGATTGCTGGTTAAAGTTTTTGCTTTTTTAATTTCTTCACGTACCCATTCACTAGTACGTCCGCCGGCAGCAATAATTCCCGCTCCTCCGCCATTAGAAACGGCTGCAGCTAAATTGGCGTCCGAAGTCCAGGCCATACCGCCCTGAATTATCGGATATTTTATTCCAAGCAAGGTTGTTAATCTGGTTCGCATTTAAATAACCTCCTAATAAATAATGTTTTCATTTTTAGCTTATTATATCATTATCCCTTCAATAATCCAATCCGGAGATTTTGTTCACTACTACATAACAATAGTTCTTAGCAAGAAATTATCGTTTGCCTTCGTTGACATAATTCTGGAAATACATTAAAATTTCAACAGGATGTTTATTATTTAGTAAACGGGAGGCTAAAGAATGAAAAGAATTAGTGATGAGGTCAAATGCGGTTCTACACGTGCTGCCCATCGTTCTTTATTTTATGCTATGGGTTACACTGACGATGAAATGAAACGTCCTCTTATAGGCGTTGTTAATGCACAAAATGAGATTATTCCAGGTCATATCCACCTGGACGAAATTGCAAAAGCTGTTAAATACGGAATTCTTGAGAATGGCGGAACGCCTATCGAGTTTCCGGCAATTGGCATATGTGACGGCATCGCTATGGGACATAAAGGCATGAAATACCCCTTGGTCAGCCGTGAACTTATTGCAGACAGCATCGAAGCCATGGCAATAGGTCATGCTTTCGATGGTCTTGTTCTAATACCTAACTGTGATAAAATTGTTCCTGGCATGCTGATGGCGGCTGCCCGACTAAATATACCGGCAGTTGTCGTCAGTGGCGGCCCTATGCTACCTGGCAGGCGTAATGGTGTTGATATTAGCGTCAGCACTGCTTTCGAAGCCGCAGGGCGTTATGAAGCCGGTCAAATATCCGAGGAAGAGTTGAAAGACGTAGAAAGACATGCTTGCCCCGGTTGCGGCTCGTGTGCCGGTCTTTTTACAGCCAACACGATGAATTGCCTGACTGAAGTTTTGGGCATGGGGTTGCCAGGCAATGGCACTATTCCCGCAGCTTATTATGGTGCAAGAATCAATCTGGCAAAAACCGCCGGCAAACGAATAATGGACTTGGTGGAAAAGAACATTTGTCCTTTGGATATTATGACTGAGGACGCATTTAGAAATGCAATAACCGTAGATATGGCTATCGGTGGTTCTTCAAACACTGCCCTGCACTTGCCGGCCATAGCACACGAAGCAGGAATTTCAATGCCTTTAGCCTTATTTGATGAAATCAGCAAAAAAACTCCATATTTGACCAAGCTTAGTCCGGGTGGATCGCATCACATAATAGACTTAGATGAAGCAGGCGGAATAAATTCCGTTATGGCTGAATTGGATAGATTAAACTTAATCAATAAAGCTGTTTTAACTGTTACCGGAAAAACAATCGGTGAAAACTTCCAGGGTGCAAAAATTCATAGGCCAGAAGTAATCCACACTATTGAAAATCCCTATAGTAAAACCGGTGGCATTGCCGTTCTTACCGGCAATATTGCACCGGAATGCAGTGTTGTTAAAGAAAGCGCGGTAGCACCTGAAATGCTTGTCCACTCGGGTCCTGCTCAAGTATTTGATTCTGAGGATGCCGCAATAGAAGCTATTCTTGCCAAAAAAATTAAAGCCGGTGACGTTGTCGTCATACGCTATGAGGGGCCTAAAGGTGGTCCTGGAATGAGAGAAATGCTCAATCCAACATCAGTCTTGGCTGGCATGGGTTTAGATAAGGAAGTCGCTCTTCTGACCGACGGACGTTTTTCCGGTGCCACACGTGGGGCTTGCATCGGTCATATCTCGCCGGAAGCCTTTGAGGGCGGCAATATAGCCCTTATCCAAAATGGTGATATAATAAATATTGATATACCGGGACGAAAACTTGATGTTGCTTTGACACCTGACGAATTAGAAAAACGTCGCAAAGCTTGGGTTAGACCAGAACCAAAAGTGAAAACCGGTTATCTCGCCCGTTATGCTGCTTTAGTTTCTTCAGCTGGCAAAGGTGCTATTCTAGAAGTTCCCAAAAAATAATAATGATTTTTCAACAAAAAGACGGTTTCAATGTCGCTTGCGACATTGAAACCGTCTTTTTAATTCACACCTATTATCTAAACAAGCGCAAAATAAAATAAAAAGCTGCTAAAGCCATAAAAACCAAGAGGAACGCCGGAAGAAGAATGAATATCAGCCCTGCAATAAAAATCAGAATTAAAAGTTGCCAAATAAAACCAAACTGGCCAACTTTAACACTCGAATGATAAACGTAGGTTCCTCTTGGCGCGTTCTCCTCCTTCTTGTCATCTTCTGGACGATGACCGCTGCCAGTCTGACCTTCTTTATCATCGATAGTTATGCCGCTAAAAGTATCCCTCTCATCCGGCATAAGAATTTTAGCTTCTGCAGGTTCATTAGGAGTTTGGCAGTTAGGACATTCTTTCAAATTATCAACATATTCAAAACCACATTTTCTACATATCATTTTCTCACCTCTCACAATGAAAACATCATCATCAAAAAGCCTTCTTCATTACAATACCGGGGATCATGCTTTTCAATATGCAGTTTCTTCTGAATCTTATCAGCGGCTGTGCGCAAAGAACCAAGCGGTACCTGCCAACACATTTCCGCAACTTTTTGTTCGCTATAATTGTAGACGCCATTCAGCCTCACATAGTTTTCGACAACGCCTGACGCCCATATTTCAGGCTTGCTTATTCCATTTGCTTCGTCATGTGAAAAATCTTTCCATAGCCTGGTAGCCAAAGAAATATCTCTGCGTGAAAAATGGTATGATTTCATCATATTTTCTATACATTTGGTAACTTCATCCTCGATAGAAATGTCATTGGGTCGGTAGCCCTTGACATTTGTCTCGTGTCCGAACCTATCCAGTTTTACATAGGCTGAGTATAAATAAGTAAGATGACGCACAAGCATAGGATGTCTTGCTACAAAATCATTCCAGGTTCCCTCCGGTTCCTGAATTTTGTACCACTCATAACAGCTTTCCAAAATATCATGCAGCCTTTTACGGGCCAATCTGCCTATCTTCAAACAACGAACGTAGTTCATAACCATAGTATTGTTATAAAAGCAATGACCAACAAATAACATGTCCCGCATGTCCATCTCTTCTTCAATTGGCAGGTTCAGCGCGTATTGTTCGCCCGTAAGGAAATCAGTGCAGATGTACATATTATCTTCGTTGACCCCATCAACGGAAAAAACTGCCAACCGGGCTCTCATTAGTTCTTCCACTAATTCTTTATTGGAAGAAGAACCATGTTCATAAAAATGGCCGAGAGGTGTCTTGTCGTCTTCTAACAAATGGTAGTCAAAAAGAAAATAATCCCAAAAACACTGCCAAAACTCGTCACTATCAGTCGTTTCTTCGGCCTGCTCTTCTGGAAAAATACCGTTGTAGAGAAAAACCGCTCTTTCTAAATCTAAATTAAATTCTTTCTTTTGAAAATAATAATGCAGTTCATCCAATAATTTTTGGAGCATATCACCTATATTTAAAAAATTTTTGACCGGTGCATTCGGTGTTAAATGCATATCATGCAGACCTTCACCGGGCAAAAATTCTCCGTTTTCGTTGATAACACGCAGCATGAAATCATCCCCAAGAAGTCTTTCCGCTGCCAACTGGGGAGCAACCGCACTTGTAATGGCATTCTTGCTCTTCAAATAAACAAATAAATTCTTACAAGTATTGAGAAACACTTTGACAGTTTCGTATGAAATTTTGAAATCAGAAATATTTCTGCCACACCAAGCTATTGCGTCCACAAAATCATCATCACTCATATCGCCCAGGAAAGACTCGGCATAACCAAGATAGAGACAAAGCATCATAATCTGTTCCCATTCCTGTTGCAACTGGCGATCATTGGAACCCTTCCAGGCTTCTTTGCGGATAAAACCTTCAGCATATTCGCGGCGCAATAACATACTCCAGTTTTCATCATGTTCATAAAAGTCAGCTATTATATCATAAACGTTTTCCATTATTCCCTCACAGTAAATCCAAATTAATATTATTATATCATGCGTTCTATACGTGTTCAAACGCAAGCATTGCAGAAATGAATGCCTGCTTCTTAAAAAAGCTGCCTGACTTTATCAAAAAGTCAGGCAGCTTCTAAACACAACTAACAATTTTTTATTTAAATAGCTCCCAATTCCTTACGCAGCTCATTAATTTCCGGATGTTCCAGATACTCATCGTAATTGTATTTGCGATCAATATAACCGTTTGGCGTTAACTCAATGATACGGTCACATACAGTCGAAAGCAACTGATGGTCATTGGAACGCAGCAGCATTGTTCCGGTATAATCCTTTAAGCCATTATTAAGCGAAGTAATTGACTCAAGGTCGAGATGATTAGTAGGCTCATCCAAAAGCAATACATTGGAACCTGAAAGCATCATCTTGGCGAACATACAACGTACCTTTTCTCCGCCGGAAAGAACATTTGCGGCTTTTTGTGTTTCCTCTCCCGAAAAAAGCATTCTGCCTAAGAAACCACGCAAAAATGATTCCTCTTGATTAGAAGAATATTGGCGAAGCCAATCGACGAGATTATCGGTCGAAGTAAAGTACTTGCTATTGTCTTTGGGAAAGTACGCCTGCGAGGTTGTAACGCCCCATTTGTACTCGCCGCTGTCAGGTTCAAGTTCTCCCATCAAAATTTGCATCAAAGCCGTCTGGGCTTGTCCGTTACCGCCAATTAAGGCAACCTTGTCACCCTTAGCCAAAGTAAATGTCAAATCTTTGAATAATACTTCGCCATCAACAGTTTTAGACAAATTATTCACAAATAAAATTTCATCTCCGGCCTCTCTGTCGGGTTTAAAATTAATATAAGGATAACGTCTCGTTGATGGTTTAATATCATCTAGTTCAATTTTCTCAAGAAGTTTCTTGCGAGATGTGGCCTGTTTAGACTTTGAGGCATTTGCGCTGAACCTTTGAATAAAGGTCTGAAGATCTTTGATCTTGTCTTCTTTTTTCTTGTTAGCATCCTTGGCTAACTGTAAAGCCATCTGGCTTGATTCTTGCCAAAAGTCATAATTACCTACGTAAATTTGCACGCTGCCAAAATCAAAATCAGCTATATGTGTACATACCTGGTTAAGAAAATGCCTGTCATGAGATACAACCAGGACAATATTAGGGAATGAAGCCAAAAAGTCTTCCAGCCAGGCAATCGAATTATAGTCCAGATTGTTGGTAGGTTCATCCAGCAGCAGGATGTCAGGAGTGCCAAACAAAGCTTGGGCTAAAAGTACCCTGACCTTCTCCTTGCCGCTTAATTCCGCCATCTTTTTATCATGCAATTCGACTGGAATACCAAGACCAGCCAGTAATCTGGCGGCTTCCGTTTCTGCCTCCCAGCCATTCAATTCCGCAAATTCGCCCTCCAATTCAGAGGCTTTCATGCCATCCTCATCGCTGAAATCGGGTTTAGCATAAAGTTCATCCTTTTCCACCATGATATCATAGAGTCTTTTATGACCCATTATAACGGTCTTCAAAACTTCACAGTCATCAAAAGCGTAATGGTCCTGTTTTAAAACGGCCAGTCTCTGCCCTTTGTCGATAACCACATCTCCAGAGCTCGGTTCAATTTCTCCGGATAAAATCTTCAGGAATGTTGATTTTCCAGCACCGTTGGCGCCAATTAAACCGTAACAATTTCCTTCGGTAAATTTTAAGTTTACATCCTCAAACAGCACGCGCTTGCCAAATCTCAGCGCTAGCCCCTGTGTTATGATCATTATTGCTTGCTCCTTTTAAATTGCATATAGTTTCTACATTCTACCATAAATTTTTATCGGCGTCCATTTCATACAAATAGTCCTGCCTGGTTTAAAAACAAATAAACCTTGCAAATGCAAGGTCTGTTTATTATGTAAGATTTTTATTATCATAAGGACATAAATTAAGCAACATACATTCATGACAATAAGGCTTTCTGGCTCTGCAGATTTTTCTGCCATGCCAGATAAGCCAGTGATGAGCTTCACCCCACTTATCTTTGGGGATCGCCCTCATTAAATCCTGCTCAACGGCAATTGGGTCTTTTCCATCTGATAGTCCCAATCGATGGGAAACACGAAAAACATGTGTGTCTACTGCAATAGCCGGAACACCATAAATAATATTCGCAATAACATTCGCGGTTTTTTTGCCCACTCCTGGCAACGTCATCAATTCTTGAACGTTATCAGGTACCCTGCCGCTATAAGCTTCAATAAGCTTATGACAGGTAGCCAAAATGTTTTTGGCCTTTGATCTGAACAAACCACAATCGCGAATAATATCTTCCATTTGTTCCTGTGACAGCAACGCCATTTTTTGAGGCGAATTATATTTAGGAAAAATTCTTGCCGTAATCTTATTAACCCTTTCGTCTGTACACTGGGCAGACATGATAACCGCAACCAGTAATTCGAAAGGAGATGTATAGTTCAAGGCTGTTGCTGTCCCACTGTATTCTTCTTCAAGACAGGCCAAAATAAGATCCGTCTTCTTTTGAGACATTAATTAGTTAAACTTCTTACCGGTGCCGGAATACGACCGCCCCGTGCAATAAACACATCTGGCCTGAATGTATTTACCGCCATAATAGGACAATAGCCGAGTAAGCCGCCAAATTCAACAACATCACCGACGCCCTTGCCTGGAACGGGGATCAAGCGAACCGCTGTCGTTTTATTGTTAATCATGCCGATTGCCGCTTCGTCGGCAATTATCGCGGAAATAGTCTGAGCAGATACATTACCGGGAATAGCAATCATGTCTAAGCCAACAGAGCAGACACAGGTCATCGCCTCTAGTTTTTCCAGTGTTAAACTGCCACGTTCAACTGCAGCTATCATGCCCGCATCCTCACTTACAGGGATAAAGGCTCCGCTTAAGCCACCTACATAGCTTGATGCCATGAGGCCGCCTTTTTTAACCGCATCGTTCAATAAGGCAAGAGTTGCAGTAGTACCAGGACCTCCGCAGCTTTCCAAGCCTATTTCTTCCAGAATATGAGCAACGCTGTCGCCTACGGCAGGAGTCGGTGCCAAAGACAAGTCGATTATCCCAAACTGGGTGTTAAGTCTGCGTGCAGCTTCCTGAGCAACTAGTTGTCCGACGCGGGTAATCTTAAAAGCCGTTTTCTTAATCGTTTCTGCAACTGCGCCAATGTCCTGTCCTTTAACGTCTTCAAGGGCTCTTTTTACAACACCCGGGCCACTTACACCAACATTAATGACACTTTCAGGTTCAGTTACTCCGTGAAATGCACCGGCCATGAAAGGATTGTCAGGGACCGCATTACAAAAAACAACTAATTTGGCACAGCCGATAGCATCGCGCTCCGCTGTCAGTTCTGCTGTCTTTTTAATAATTTTTCCCATTTCAGCAACCGCATCCATGTTGATACCGCATTTAGTAGATCCAATTGCCACTGAAGAACACACAATGTCCGTTACTGAAAGTGCTTCAGGAATTGAAGCAATCAAAATTCTGTCGCCATTGGTGTAACCTTTATCAACTTGAGCGGAAAAACCGCCTATAAAATTGACGCCTATAGCTTTACCCGCTGCATCAAGAGCCTTAGCCAAAGGTACATAACTATTAGCGTCGCAGCTCTCACCGACAATGGAAATAGGTGTCACAGAAACACGTTTATTAATTATAGGTACTCCAAACTCAGTTTCGAGATCTTCACCGACCTTAACAAGGTTTTCCGCTTTTTTTGTGATTTTATCGTATATCTTTTGTGCCGTTACATTAATATCAGGATGTGCACAATCACGCAGGCTGATACCCATCGTAATAGTCCGAACATCCAGATTATTCTCGGTAATCATCCTGTTGGTCTCTAAAATATCTTTTATATTGAACATGACATCCTCCTTAGATACGATGCATAGCAGTAAATATTTCTTCGTGCTGCACCCTGATATCAACACCAATTTCGTTGCCAATTGCCGTAGCCATTTCTTTTAATTCTTTCAAGCTGACGTTAGCCGCTGACATATCGGCAATTAAAACCATGTTAAAGAAGCCCTCTAAAATATTTTGGTTAATATTTAAAATATTAACACCATGTTCGGCCAGCAAATTGCTTACTTTTGCAATAATGCCAACTCGATCTTTTCCCACAATAGTCAAAACAATACGCATTATTTTTCATCCTTTCTATATATAGAAGCCAAAAGCATGTAGATAGCATTACTATTATACGCTAACAGCAGACACCATTTCAACTTTTATGACAGAAAACATTCTGTTTCCGTGATTATCAACGAAAAAAGGGATGACTCCGATATCCATAATCAGGAAATCAAACCCCACCCCTCTTGAAATACTTGTAAGGTTATTATAATACTTTGCCTAGAAGCGCCAGCACATTTTTATGAGTAATTTTTTTGATGGTTACCTCAGCGTAATTCTTTTTTCTGAGGTATTCCACCAGAGGAACATAGTCCTGAACTCCCTTAATATTATAAGGAGGATGAGAAATACCATCAAAGTCGGAGCCAAAACCTACATGCTCATCGTTACCTATCAAATTAAGCATATAATCGACATGGCGGTAAACACTTTCAATGCAGGCTTTGTTATAATCTTCCTCTAAAAACTGTCCGGCGAAAGTGATGCCAATAAGACCGTCATTCGCCGCAATAGCTTTGATTTGTTCATCATTCAAGTTACGCGGATGCGAGCAAAGTGCCTTCGCATTGGAATGTGTGGCAATAATCGGTTTTTGGGAAACAGCCAAAACATCCCAAAAGCCTTTCGTAGAAATATGTGACACATCAACAAGCATCCCGAGGCGGTTCATTTCCACGACAACACTGCGCCCAAAAACAGTCAGCCCGCCTCCGGTTATTTCTTCGTTAATCCCATCAGCGATATCATTACGGTTACTCCAAGTCAAAGTCATGGCGCGAACACCCAGTTCGTATAGTATACGTAACGCTTCCAGACTGCCGTCGATAGCGCCGCCTTCTTCAATTGCCAGCAAAGTTGAAGTCTTGTGGTTTAAAACTTCATCAACATCCGAACGGTTCAAAACCTGCAAAATATCAAGGCCGGAATCTTTCATTGCCGCAATTTCCCGTTTGTATTTATCCAGCAAGCACAAAGTATACCTCAAACCACCATAACAGCGCATTTCTTGTGTCGGCACAAAAATAGCGCAAAACTGCAAGCCTCCACCGTTTGCTATCATCCGCTTAATATCCATATGCTGGTCATTCTCGTAGAGAGATGTACCCTTTTTGTATAACTCTGTAAGCGTATCACAATGGCAATCACAAATAAACATTGCAGCAACAACCCCTTTTTATTATGGTAATTATCTTAACCCCTGTAGTAATAAAAGAAAGTCATGCCAATATTTACAAGCATTGCTCCGGCCATTGGAATCGCCGTACGTTTAATCAAATCAAACGGAGAAACTCCGCCCATGCCTGAAGAAACAACGATAACGGCCGTTATCGGTGACCAGTTTCGGGCAATGCTTGCCGCAAAGTGCATCGGCAACAGCATCAATACCGGTGCAATCCCCATCTTAGTCGCAACAGCAGGCGTCAAGGCCGCGAAAGCAAAGAAAGGTGCATTACCGGATCCCATAACCACCGCAGATATGGAAATAATCGCAACCATAACTACCATCATACCCATTGGTCCAAAACCCCAGTTATGGCTGGAGGTAATAATCGTGTCAATCGTCCCCATCGTCATCAACCCTTTGGCAAAGGTCTGGCCGGCAACAATCAAGGTTATGACATTTGCCATTTGCATGCCTAAACCATCAAAGAAAGCTTGTACATCGCCAAAAACTTTTTTGCCATCGCGACAGCGAACATACTCAAAAATCATACCAATGCTCAATCCGATAATCATAGCGTTAACGATATCAACCTTAATCCAGGTAATCCACAAAGAACTGAAGGATAAGATCAAAGCCAGAGGAATGATCGGCAGTATGGCATAAATAGCGGGAGCCTTATCTTCTTCTGTTTCAGCCTTTTCGACTTCAATCGGTTTGACAATATGGCCATCGCGCTTATCCATGTACTTTTGAGTTAAGTAATGAAGAACACCGACAACAATAAACGCAACCATAACGATTGGAACTTGATAATTTGTCCAATAGATAACTGGATCTACGCCAGCTGTTTCTGCAGACAAAATCGTTCCCGTATCACTTGGGCTCCAATCAAAGCAAAGTGTTGTTGCAACTGCAGCCGTAGCAGACAAGCGGCTCACGCCTAAACCAACCAAAATCGGGAACATTGTTACCATCAGCAGCATTGCAAGTCCAGAGGCACTGTTAATGCACAAACCTATTAGCATGCCCACAATCCAGGTTCCAGACAAAACAAGGTAAGGCGATTTTAAAGCCATAAGAGGCTTAATAGTAAGTCTTACCAACGCGCGTGAAGCCCCTATCTTATCCATGTAACGGGCAAAAGCACCCACGGCCATAATATTAAGACCGAGTTTAGCGGCATTAGAACTCAATGTTATTTTTATAAATTGAAAAGCATCAAACAATACCAATCCCGTACTTGCCTTTTGCGGCAAAATCTGCCCATAGCCAAGAATTACCGCGGCAAACATCAGAACAATTCCACCCAAAAATAAAACAGGTTGTGCTTTATACTTTTTGTAAATCAAATAGCCAACCCAAAATGTGACCAATAACGAAATAACTAAACCCATTTGATTACCCCCATCTTTGCTTAACATCAACTTAAATCTTTCATAAAACAACTATCTAGCGTGTAGCCTCTTTAATTATTTCCAGCACCCATTCCGAAGTTTTATACAAATCTTCTTCCAAGATAAACTCTTCACAGGTATGCACGTTCGTCATGCCTACCCCCAGCGCCGTGCAGGGAATACCGTAATTGTTGTAGTGATTAGCGTCGCTGCCGCCGCCAGTACCGGTAATCTCAACACCTAGTCCAACACGTTCCGCTGCCGCCTTAGCAACAACTACATTCTTGCTTTCCGGGTCAATAACATAAGAATTATAGGCCTTGCTGATTTCGACATCAACATGTACGCCGTTTTCTTTGCCGCCCTGTTCAAACGCTTCACGCATTTTTTGAGTCAATCTATCTAACTTTTCTTGATTGCGGCTGCGTGCTTCGCATTTAATTTCTACCAGATCCGGAACGATATTAGTCGCAACCCCGCCAGAAATTATGCCGATGTTGCAAGTCGTTTCGTCATCAATACGACCTTGTGGGACATCAGCCAAAATTTTACCGGCAACTTTAATTGCATTAATGCCTTTTTCCGGCTCTAACCCAGCATGCGCTGTTTTTCCATGAACTTTAACATCTATTTTATTCTGTCCGGGAGCTGTAACAATGATTTTTCCAGGACGACCGCTGGAATCGAGTTCATAACCAAAATCAGCCTTTAGCAAACTCCTGTCAATATTCTTTGAACCGTTAAGGCCGCCTTCTTCACAAACTGAAAAAACAATTTGCAAGTTGCCATGGGGTATATTGTTTTCCTTCAAAACTCGCAATGCTTCCAAAATAGGCACGACTCCCGCTTTATCATCAGAACCAAGTATGGTAGTGCCATCAGAAGTAATAACGCCTTCTTTTAAAATGGGCTTTACCCCGGCACATGGCACAACACAATCAAGATGTGCCGCCAACATAATAGTTGGCAAATTATTTAATGTTCCCTTAAAATTAGCTATAATATTGCCGCAATTGCCGCCAATAGCCGCCGCCGCGCTATCTTCAGTGACCTCACCGCCAAGATCTTGCAATCTTTTTTTCATTAAGTCGCCAATTTCTCTTTCATGTCGTGAATTACAAGTAATTTGGACTAACTCAAAAAATTCCGCAAGAATACGTTCTTTATTAATCATGAAATAACCCCGCTCTCTTAAATTATTCCACACAGCATGGACATTATAGCACATTGTACTCAAATTTGTCTAAAAGTTTACTATCCAAATTGCCTGCTGCGAGAAGACAAAAGTCAAAGCATAAAAGCAAAAAGACACAGATTGAAATTGTCGTTATGCAAATAGCTGCAACAAATTTCAAATTTGTGTCTAATACAAAATAATTATTTTTTAATCCCAGTATCAAATGTTTAAATACGGGTTTTATCCTGCAGTTCTAAAATGGTAGAAATCTCCACGTCCGCTTATGCTGTGAGTGTACAACAAGTAACCCATATATTCAGCCAAGTCTACCATGCGGCAGGAATAGCCCCACTCGTTATCGTACCAAGCCAGAATTTTTGCCGTACGCTTGCCTATGACCATAGTACTTAAACCGTCAATAATCGCAGAATTATCATTACCGATAAAATCTACAGAAACGAGCGGTTCGTTACAATATTCAATGATGCCCTTCATGGTTGTATTGGCCGCTATGCGCAATGTTTCGTTAATCTCTTCTACAGACACATCTCTTTGCAAATCAACTACCAAATCAACAAGAGAAACGTCAATAACAGGCACTCGTAAAGAAATTCCGTTAAATTTTCCTTTAAGTTCTGGTATCACTAAGCCAATTGCTTTGGCGGCCCCTGTTGATGTCGGTATTATTGACTGTACGCAGCTGCGAGACCTGCGGGGATCACTATGCCTGTTGTCGATGCTTCTTTGGTCACTGGTAAATGCATGTACTGTTGACATCAAGCCTCCGGAAACACCGAAACAATCATTTAATACTTTAACAATCGGTGCAAGACAGTTTGTTGTACACGAGGCATTCGAAACTACATGGTCTGTCTCTGGGCGATATGTGCCTTCGTTAACTCCCATAACTATGGTCGGCATAGAATCTTTAGCAGGCGCCGATAAAATAACTTTCTTGGCACCATTTTGCAGATAAACCTCACAGTCCTTGCTTGATTTAAAGCTTCCTGTTGCCTCGATAACTACGTCCACGCCAAAACGCCCCCAGGCAAGGTTTGCCGGATTTCTATCAGAGAATACTGTTATAGGCTGACCATCAATAAGAATTTCGTTGTTCCTGACTTCAACGCGGTTTTCTAACCTGCCGTGGACGGAATCAAATTTAATAAGACGCGCTGAAGAAACAATATCACTAGTACTGTTGATTGTTACGACTTTAACGGCAGGATTGCGTAAAGCCGCCCGCAAACACATACGCCCAATTCTGCCAAATCCATTAATCCCTATCTTAGTAACCACTTTCCTCCCTCCAATCGCATTATTTTTTGGTTAATTATATTCAGCATGCATATAATGTATGCTATTTCATATAAAGTATACCATATTTAAGGATGGATTTATACTTATTTTAAAGAACATATTCAGATTTACCTTGGCCTAATATTTGCTCGCAAAACCTTCTTTTATCCTTCTCTATGAAGTATTAAATAACTGCAATAAAGGACTTATACGTTTCTATGTAGAATTAGCCAATAATAAACCAGAAATGAAGGTGGTAAAATGCGCGAAACTCATTTAAGACAAGATCGTCAAACCGTAAAGCTCGGACTTATAAAAGTCATCAATGAACTGTTTCCCGGTGAAACATTCGAAACTGTTTGCTCAATTCAGGAAAGTATTTTTTGCCAGCTTGCCAAATCAATTCTCTCAGAAAGAGAAGTTAAACAAATAGACAGCAAACTGCGCGAATGGATTGATGCCGACATGCCAATAGAGCTACTCAATGATAAGGATGGCTATTATCAATATAAGGTTGGCGACCTTTTAATAAAATCTGTACACCCTGCTAACGAACGAAGCTCTATGGTAGACCTATTCAGAATAATTCCCTTTTCTACTGGCTACGTCGTTGATTTTATCAAAGACATAGCAGCACTAAACGAACCTTATACTATGCCGCAAAAACTTTCCGCAACATATTGGAAGTCGCAGCGCTGGCTAACTAACATAAATATCGAATTTGTTACCGATACCAACAGTTATATTGACTCCGGCCGACACCTCGAATTAATAAACATTGCTGAAGCGTTGCAAGAGAAAGAAATCGCAGACATTGCCGACATGATTCTGCGTGAGCGACGGGCAGTACGCGTAGTTCTGATAGCTGGACCATCATCATCAGGTAAAACAACTTTTTCTCATAGGCTCTCAACACAATTACGCGTTAACGGCCTTACTCCTGTCCCTTTAGCGCTTGATGATTACTTTTTGGACCGTGAACATACACCTCGTGACGAAGACGGCAACTATGATTTTGATTCCGTTGAAGCTTTAGATTTGGAACTTCTGGACCGTCATCTTGAACAACTGATCAAAGGCGAAACAGTTGAGACACCTGTTTTCGATTTTACTTTGGGTATGAGAAGCGATAAAACAAGGCCGTTGAAACTCGGCCCCTCAGAAATCCTTGTAATAGAAGGCATTCACGCTCTTAATCCCGCTTTAATTGCCCCCCTGACCAAAAGTGTGTTTTTTAAAATTTATGTTAGCGCGTTATTCGGACTTAACATTGATTACATGAACAGGGTGCCAACAACCGAAGTTCGGCTGATACGAAGAATAGTAAGAGACGACCAGTTCAGAGGATTTACGCCTGAAAGAACGCTTACACAATGGGCAAGCGTACGGCGCGGAGAAGACAAACACATTTTCAAATATCAGGAAGAGTGTGATGTTATGTTTAATTCCAGCCTTTTGTACGAAATGAACGCACTAAGAACTTTTGCCGAGTCTGCTTTCAAAAAAATTCAGCCTAACAGCCTTCACTATGAGACCAAAATGCGTCTATTGAGACTTTTGTCTTTCTTTGAGCCTATTGATCTTTCACAGGTACCTTTCAATTCTATTCTTCGAGAGTTTATCGGCGGCAATATTTTCCCTCCGTCAACACACGAAGACAACATAGCGCTGCATAGAAAAATGGCTGTATCAAGCTGCAGATGGAAAAAGCATAAATGACCTTTAAATATTCATATAATTTCGTCGACGAATATTGACAATTTTCTGAAAATATGGTGTCATATATTTGCAAGGCTGCATTTCAAACTGGAATTAATAGGAGGTGTCATTATGAAAACAAAAAAACATGTAAAGCCTTTGAAGGAAGCAACTGTTTATGATTTAACTGATGAAACCTGTGGTTTTTGCGGACTCAACTTACTATTCGTAGAAGCTGATACCGAGGAAGGATTAGCGTGGCTTTCTTGTCCCACCTATATCGGCGAAAGGGAATTTTCACAAGATGAGCATTCCTCCTATTCTGTTCCTCTCGCTGACACTGCCTACAAACCGGGAGATGAGTTAAAAGAACATCAGCACTTGAAAGAGCCTAAAGAGGAAGGCCGTTTACATCATGATAGACCAAATATGACAAACCCGCAGAATGAGAACCGAAAAAAATTTACAAATAAAACTCGTTAAAATAAAAATGCTACCGTTCAATTTACGACGGTAGCATTTTTTTGTGCTTATTGGTCTTAGTTACTTGAGTTTAGGGCCTACCTTATATAGTTTATGCAATCAGTTTTACGATGCGGCAAATTAAGTGATATGGAATTGTTTTTGTAGCCCAGGCATACTGCAAACAACGGTTTGAAATTTTCGGGTATTTCAAGTTTTTGCACCTCATCCGGAAATGCAAAAAAATAATTAACAAAGCCAATCCAGCAACTTCCTACACCTATGCTTTCAGCAGCTAGCAGCATATTCTGGATAGAAGCAGAACACTCTGCCAAAGGCGAATAAGGTTCAAAATTATACCCTGGCAGATCAATTACTGATTTTTCCCCAGTTCGTCCAGACACAATAACAACCGTAGGAGCTTGATGAAAAAGATGGTACTTCGGTGACTCCCCGAGCTTACGTGCTTTATCGACATTTGACATAGTCATTATCTGCTTTGTTCTATCGCTGATATAATCTATCAGCTCCTTATTCTGAATTACCGTAAAGTGCCACGGCTGGGCATTGTGCCCGCTGGGGCTGTAAAGAGCCGCCTCAAGTATTTTATTTAGTTCTTCCTCGTTTATTTGTTTTTCCAAATAATTGCGAACGCTGCGCCTGCGTTTAATTGCATCTAACATATTGTTCCTCCCCCATAATAAGTAAAAGTCCTTTTCAGTAGCTTGCAAGGTGTTTTGCAAACCAGTCTTCTGCTAGTTCGGCGACTCTTTCTAATGTTCCCTGTTCTTCAAAAAGATGGGTCGCTCCCTGAACTATCTCCAGCTTTTTGATACAAGCAAGTCTATCATAGGCTTCTTTATTTAATTCTATAACAACGTCATCTTTGCCACCAACAATAAGCAGCGTAGGAGACGTTATTTTGTCAAGGTAGGACATTGCTAAATCAGGTCTACCGCCACGTGACACAATAGCATAAATTCCCGCAGATGGTATCGCAGCGCTTTGTATAGCCGCGGCCGCCCCTGTGCTTGCACCAAAATACCCTATGCTTAGCGTACATGTTTCCGGTTGGGCCTGCAGCCATTTTGTAGCAACAAACAAACGATGGGCTAATAAATCTATGTCAAATCGCGTCTCATAGTTCGAATCTTCCGCTGGGGTCAACAAATCCAAAAGCAAAGTTGCCAGTCCGTTTTTCCTGATAACGGACGCAACATAATTGTTGCGTGGGCTATGCCTGCTGCTCCCGCTTCCATGGGCAAAAAGAACTAAAGCTTTCGCACCTTCCGGAATCACTAAAGAACCCACCATATTCGCTTTGCCGTCCGGTATGATTACAGTTTTGTTGATTTCCGCATTTTCGCTCATGTCAAAGTCCTCCTTGACCTGCAACTGATTTCAACAAAGCAATAACTTCTTCATCTTCAACTTGGCTAAAATCATCATAATAGGCGCCAACAGCTCCTAAATAAAAAGGGTCAATTTGAACAGAAACCAGGTCATCCACAATAGCCCTCAGTTTATTGGCAATGTCTTCCGGCGTAACCGGAATTGCGACAACAATTTTACTTGGCTTGCGTTTTTTTATCTCGTTGATTGAGGCGAACATTGTATAGCCCGTTGCGATACCATCGTCAACAATTATTACAGTTTTTCCTTCGATTGGATGTTGGACTATCTCACCAAAATATTTTTCGCGGCGTCTCTTTATTTCGAGACGCAACCTTGCCGTTTCTTCTTCAAGCCACTGCCGATCAACCCACTCTACTTCCTCCTGATTGCAAACCGGGTCACCGTCTTCTGTTATAGCTCCTATTGCATACTCAGGATTTCTAGGATGCCCTATTTTCTTCGTAATAAGTAAATCCAAAGGTGCGTTTAACCTCTTGGCTATTTCTACTCCAAGGGGAACGCCGCCCCTTGGCAGGGCATAAATTATCAAATCCTCGCTCTGATACTTTGCCAATGCATTGGCCAATCTGATTCCCGCATCCGTTCTATCTCTAAACCTCATTTTTTTCTCCTCCTTCCATAAGTTTTATCGTTGATTCTTTTGTTAAATATAAATCTTTGCCGTCTTATGTAAATTCTTATTTTTCAACAACTTTCTTATAAAAATTCATAATTACTTCCTCATAAGTATTTCTGTCGCTATTTATAGCCTTTGCATGTTTGGCTCCCTGCACTAAATAAAGTTCTTTCGGACCCTCTTTTTTGTTAAACATTTCTTCAGCCATATTGGATTTTACAAAATCATCTTCAGAACCATGTATAAATAAGATTGGTATTCGCACCTCGTTAATGCCGTTTATTGGGGAAACATCATTCAGACTAAATCCTGCTTTCAATTCGCAGATTAAATTCGTATATTTCAAGAGCAATGGTCGGAAAATCTTCGGGATAGCATAATCTTCCAATCTCTCATAAAAAAGTTCATAAAGATCAGAATAGCCGCAATCCTCAATACCAAAAGACACGTCGGAGTTATCATAACTGCCTGCCCAAACCAAAAAAACAGCCGCCCCCATAGACTCTCCGTGGATTCCTATGACACCGTCGGGGGCCTTCTCTTTTACGTACGAAATACATGTTTGTAAATCATCACTTTCATAAAAGCCATAACTTGGGTAATCACCACCGCTTTCCCCATGATTTCTACCGTCATAAACAAATACATTGAAGCCGTTGTCTAAGAAGAGAACTCCATACTTCATAAGGCTCCAATCTTTGTCGCGCCCAATACCATGAACCAGAATAATTGTGTTATTTGTTTCTATCACATTTCTAACAAAAATACCCTTTATTTTATAATTATACCGTGAATCAATACTGACAAATTCTTTTTTAGCTTTATTGAGGCTAGCGTAGCTGTAGCCAAGCTTATCCGCCTCACTTTGGTACTCTTCTACGGAGTAAGCATTGCTTTTGCTATAGGACATGATGATGTTATAAAAATAATAACCGGCCACAAATAGAACAGTGTTTACCAGAAGAAACACCGTAGATAGAAAAACGACAATTTTTTTCCACGTCGCAATATTTTTCATTTTATACCTGCCAAATATAATATTAGATTTTTTATCAGATCAACCTACCAGCTTGACGCCAGACATCAATCATTTTCGGTAAACCTTTTTGTGGTAAAAAAGACATATGCCAAGACTAACGCCGTCAGAAATATACAGCTTGCTGTAGCGATAATGATTTGGGGGTATTGCCCTGAAAAACCAATTTCCGAAACATGTTTTATTAAAATACCAGCGTAGGCCCAGATAAAAACTAATCCATAAGCAATATCCCTATATCTTAATGTAACAAGCATTCCAACAATTTGGCCAAACAAAAGCAACACAATAGTCAAAGTGGTTTCGCCAAAGCCAAAGTAATTACCTTCCAAACTAGCTGCCAGCACGGCAAAGTTTGCGATTGTCGCAACGGTAATCCATCCGAAATATATACTGAAAGGTATTCTGATAAATACCATTTTTTCCAGCGAAAAATCATATTTACTTACAGTATGGCAAATATAAAACAAACACAAAAATATTACTATAATCAATAGCATCGAAAGCGGTAAAAGAAAGTAATGCCACGAAAATATCCACAATGTGTTTGCCAATGACGAATAAATAAATGCTACCCTGATTTTGCTTAAAAAATCGTCCTCGGCAGCATTAATTTTGCGCTTGAATATTCCCAGTTGATAAAAAACATATCCTGCCAACAACATGTAGATCAAGCCCCAGATAGCAAATGTCGTCGTTGAAGGCTGAAAAAGATTAGGATAATACTCTGAGACTTGACCGGTTGTAACACCATTAATCGGAAGATAATTTGCAAGAATGTTAATAACAATCATCAGCACGAAGGCAGCCATTGTTACAAGCTCTATTCTAATTCCGGCTGTGCTCTTGATTGTCATACTATTTCTCCAATCTTCAAGACATTAATTTTTAGTATATTCTTAAAATTTCGCTTAAGATGCTATTTCAATAGATTTCTTTAAAATCCTTTATTTTTAAATAATATCTCTATTTGCATATTTAACAAAAAGAAAACTAGCCTGAAGATTTCTTCAGGCTAGTTGGAAATATTGAAAGCACTCTTCTTTTTTATACAAAATACCGTGAAAGTTTCTATGGCTTAACTGTCTCTTTGTAAACTTGCTTACCGTCTTTTAGCTCAATAATAACAACACCTCTGACGGCGTCATGTTTTTCGTTCAAACTCATTTCGCCGCTTACGCTGCTGAAATTCTTGGTTGCAGCCAATGCTTCCCTTATTTTTTTTGCGTCGGTACTATTGGCACGCTTTATGGCGTCAACCAGTAACTTAGTCGCATCATAGCCCATAGCAGCCATGGAATCCGGTGTTTGTCCGTATTCTTTTTTATAGGCTTCAACAAAAGCATTAGACACAGGGTTTTTATCTTCAATAGAATAGAAGTTTGTGAAATATGTGTTGTTAAGAGCTTGTGCACCACCCATCTCTACCAACACCGGCGAATCCCAGGCATCTGCACCGAGAACCGGTATTGTCATGCCAAGCTCACGAGCCTGCTTGATAATCTTGCCAACATCTTCGTAATAACCAGGTATGTACAACAAGTCAGGATTTTGTGCTTTTATTTTAGTCAATATTGGCTTATAATCCTGATCTTTTTGCAGATACGACTCTTCGGCAACAATTTTTCCGCCAGCTTTAACGTACGTACTTCTGAATATTTCCGTAAGGCCTTTACTGTAATCGCTGGAACTATCAGTCATAATAGCAGTTTTATTGGCCTTTAGTCCCTTCAGTGCAAAGTTAGCGCCAACAGTTCCCTGGAAGGAATCAATGAAACAGGCCCTGAAGGTATAATCCTTGACTTTACCTGTTCTCTCATCCACTGTTACTTTAGGATTAACGGTAGCCGCTGCAACGAAAGGTATTTTGCTGGCTTCGGCGACGGCTGAGGCCGCTATTCCGCAGGAACTGACAGTAAAACCAGTGACAGCTACGACCTTATTCTGGCTGATAACTTTAGACATTGCGTTAGCCGACTCAGAAGGCTCGCCCTTATTATCGGCAGTAATGACTTCGATTTGTTTTCCTAATACGCCCCCACTAGCATTTATCTCTTTGAAAGCAAGTTTTGCTCCATTAGCAGCTGATGTTCCATACGAGGCAGTATTTCCCGTCAACTCGTACACCATACCGATTTTAATGTCCTTATCTTCTTTGGTGCCACAACCGGAAACAAGGCTAGCGACCAAAATGGAAGCAATGGCAAGAGAACTAACTAATTTTAATCTTTTCGACATCTTTCTCCCCCTCAAATACAAATAAATATTTATGTCTACAAGGTTCCAAAAACATGGGTACCCCCATATTCTAAACATGTTTCTGCTAAAACCAACTTAGTATATATTATACGATATGTTGCAACAATCTTCAAAGAAAACAATAAATTTTGATTATTTAATACTGCAAGTCTTTATTTCTATTATTTGCGCATGGATTTCGTTCAGCAAAAACTATTCGCCACTATTAATTACAAGCAAAACCCCGGCAAAGATTAACAATGCTCCTATGAAAAAACCAAGACCTACCTGCTCCCCTAAAAATAACCAGCCCAAAAAAGTGCCGACAAGCGGCTGAAAAAAGAAATAAATGCCGCCACGGCTTGCATCTACCATTTGCAAGCCCTTATTCCAAAAAAGAAATGCCCCTGCTGTTGCGGCAACGCCTATATAGAGCACCCCTAAAATAACTGTTGGCTGCAGCAACAGATATAACTTATCTTGGCTAAACTGCGTAACAGCGAACGGTGTAATAGCGATTGTGGCGCTGAGAATCGCATAAGTTGTAACAACTAGTTGGGAATAATCAGAAGGCACTCTTTTTACAAGCACTGACATTAAAGCCCAAGCCAAAGCAGCTACAACCAAAGCAAGCCCACCTAGCTGCAAGCTATTGTCAACATCGCCTATGCCGACGATGAACAGAACGCCAATCGTTGCTAAACAAACTGATGATATCTTTCTGGCGGTTATTTTCTCCTTTAACATCATATAAGCAAAAACGACCATGAAGGCAGGCGTTGCCGAAGTAATAACGGCACCCATCTGTGCTGATGATAATTTCGTTCCCACGAACTGGGCCCAAATAGATAGAAAGTAGCCAATTAGGCCAATAGATACTATTAATGGCACATCATGCCTTCTTACTTTCCATGATTGCCCTGTGGCAAGCCCAACCAAAATAAGTGCAGCCGAGGCAACTAAGTACCTCAGCCACACTAGCTCCAATGGTGGAACAATATTAAGTACAATTTTGCTTACTACATACATGCCGCCCCAAATACTCGCAGCAACCGCCAAATAAGCAGGACCGATATATTGCTTAAAAACCAACCCTATTTCCCCTTTATTCACCGTATACCACGATTATTACCGTGTTTTATCAAATACAATCAATCCCTTAAAAAACATCAATAGTTTAGACAGGTAAATACATGTTATATTAATACCATTATGCTGTCTACAGTAACTGATTATACCACAGAAAAATCGGCGAGTAATGAAAAAATTAAGTACTTACGCATCGAAACTAAAACCGAAAATCCCTCTTCCCTTCTGAAATTTCAATGATACGTGCAGATGCTATAGCTCGAACTTTTTCATTGGATATATTGAGCGTTTCTTTGGCAATTACAGCCTCACCTTTCTGCTTGGTGTCAGCCGAAGCATAATCTTCCAAATATTCTTTAAGTGTCATGAGGGCATTAGGCTGACAACAGTTAGCTATTTGACCTGATTTCACAAGGCTCATAAAACGATCTCCTGTGCGTCCCTCCCTGTAACATGCCGTACAAAAACTGGGGATATAACCCAATTTTAATAACCAATTGACGACTTCGTCTAAAGTACGGCGGTCACTTACATCAAACTGTGCCGAATTTTCGTCGCCAGTCTCTGGCTCCACATAACCGCCTACGCTCGTGCGAGACCCTCCACTTATTTGTGATATTCCTAGTCCCAGTACTTTTTCACGAGTCTTTTCCGATTCACGAGTGGACAAAATCATTCCAGTATATGGGACAGCTATACGCAAAACAGTTATGATTTTAGCAAAGATTTCGTCAGAAATCGCATTACTGAAATCATCAGGATCAACATCATCAGCAGGACGAATACGAGGCACACTGATAGTATGCGGGCCTACTCCCATTGCCGCTTCCAAATGTTCAGCATGCATCAGCAAACCTACAAAATCATAGCGGTACATATTCAAACCAAACAATACGCCGATCCCAACGTCGTCAATTCCACCCTCCATAGCACGATCCATTGCTTCCGTATGGTAAGCGTAGTCATGCTTTGGTCCGGTTGGATGAAGCTTTTCATAACTATCTTTGTTATAGGTTTCCTGAAAAAGAATATACGTCCCGATACCGGCTTCTTTAAGTTTACGGTAGTTTTCAACTGTCGTAGCAGCTATATTTACATTAACGCGGCGGATAGCACCATTTTTGTGCTTTACGCCGTAAATAGTGTTGATGCTTTCCAAAACATATTCTATTGGATTGTTAACGGGGTCTTCGCCGGTTTCCAAAGCCAGCCTTTTGTGCCCCATATCCTGTAAGGCAATAACTTCTCGCACTATTTCTTCTTGTGTGAGTTTCTTTCTGGAGATATTTTTATTGCTGCTGTGGTAGGGGCAATAAACACAGCCATTAATGCAGTAATTTGAAAGGTATAAAGGCGCAAACATTACAATACGGTTGCCGTAAAAATTTTGTTTGATTTCCTGTGCCAACGTTGTCATTTTTTTATTTTCATCTTCTAAATCACACTCTAAAAGCACTGCTGCATCGCGGTGATTCAAACCTTTATAATCTTTGGCACGTTGCAAAATATCGTTGATTAGCTCTCGATTACTTTTATTTTTCTCTGCGTATGCAATCGTGTCAAGAATCTCTTGATTGTCAATAAATTCAGCCGCATTTTTCGATTTACAGTCGTACATTGGCATAACCTCTCTTCACTATATTTTGTCAGCATATAATTTGTTAGGATAACTTTGAATAAACCGTTTTTGTACTCACGTCGGGAATCATTCCCAACTTACCGGCGAGCGCGCTGATAATATCACCAGGGGCATCCACAACTACACTGATTACTGAAACATTTCGTTTTCTGTAAGGAATGCCCATCCGGCCAACAATGTACTCTCCATATTCATGAAGAACATCATTCAACCTTTTGACAGATTCGTTATTCTCGACCACTATTCCAATTAGTGCAAGTCTTGTCTCCACAAGAAAACCCTCCTCAAATAAAAATCCTTGTGCCAAAAGGCACAAGGATAGAATAAAAAACACAAAACACGAGCCCCTTACTAAAAAACAGCTCTTGCTCTGATACGATCTAATCTCGCCTTTTCATTCGGGACAAACCCTTATGCCTTTAGCACGATACTTTTTTGTCAATTTTTATAAAGGTTTATTGCAAGAAAGAAGATACATCAATCTCAACAACGCACCTGATAACGCGTTCAGTGTAACACAATTGATTAATAAAAACAATATTAATGCTTCAAGTATACATAATTATCTTGCGATTTTTTATTCTAATCGTATTCATGATGATCTTCAGCACCAACATAAAAAGGACAAAACTCTTTTCCGGTATCTTCATCTTCTTTAACAGCATAATCATATTTTCTTGTACCAAAACAGGTGTCTTTAAAACACTGGTGATTTTCGCAGGTTAAACAACAATCAGGAATCTTTTCCAATTCATTTATTTTGGACATTGTTCAAACCTCCCTTTCTTTCAAAAACTGCCACCATATAACCAACTCCAAAAGGTGACTCATATGATAAAACTTTCGTTGAATACTCTTCCCCTTCAAACACTCCAAAAAGAAACAAAATTGATCTCAACCCACACTCGGCTCCCCTTTCAAGTATTTCTTCAGGAATATTCAGTAACATCTCGACATTCTTCTCCTTAACCGCTTTAAAAATTATTGCATCAAGTTTAGGGCCGGCAGGATCAAAACCATAAGGTCCTTCAACCTTTAACACATGTGACAAATCACCCGAAGCTATAACGGCTACACGCTCATTTGATTCCTTTATTTCTTTTCCATATTTCCTTCCTAAGCAATAATAATATTCATAGGAGGCATCTGTAACCAATATTTTACTAAGCCTTGTATCAAGGTTTAACCCCTTTCTGAGATAGAACAGAGGCACATCATAGCCATGTCCCTGATGCGGTGAAATAATCAGAAGGCTATCCGGGTTTGTAGCCTCTAATTCTTTTGCCGCTTTTTCCAAGGCCTCAATCGTTTTAACTGCCTTTTCAGTCTCTTCTCCTCCAACTTCAGGCAGTATTATGGGTGGATGCGGACTTATAATTCCGAAAGTAAGCATTAATGCTTCACGCTCCTCTAAACATTACCAAGGTGGATGTAATTCAAACCAGCTTTCTCTCCTATTGCCCTAGCCATTTCAAGCGTTTTTAAAGGCGTCACAGGCGTTCCCTGCATTTTCCAGGCTGGAAAAAATCTGCTTATATGCCAAGGAACTTCTGGGCTAAGATTACCGGCTATAAATCCGGCAATCTTCTCCAGCTGTTCTTTTTTGTCATTTACTCCAGGAACAATAAGCGTAGTTATTTCCAAGTGAACTCCTTCCTTATACAGAAATTGCAGGTTCTCCATAATAGGTTTTATCTTTCCCCCGCAAAATTCCTCATAAGTTGCATCATCAGACGCCTTAAGATCAACATTGGCAGCGTCTAAATATGGGGTTATAACAGCAAGCGTTTCCTTAGACATGTACCCATTAGTTACCCAGACATTCTTAAGTTTGCTTTCTTTGGCAATTATCATTGTTTCCAAGGCATATTCAACGAAAACTGTTGGCTCGGTATAGGTGTAGGAAACTGAAGGACACCCTGCTTCCGATGCGCGCGCAACATGCTCAACCGGTGCTATCTCTACCCCGTCAATAACTTTGCTAAGTCTGGGGCTTTGGGCGATCTCCCAGTTTTGACACCAAGCACATCTAAAATTACAACCAGGGGCCGCAAAAGAATAGGTCTTAGTTCCCGGCAAAAAATGATAAAGAGGCTTTTTCTCTATAGGATCTATGTTTAACCCTATCGTCTTGCCGTAGTTCAATGTATAAAGTTTTCCTTCAAAATTTTGGCGGACAAAGCAAATCCCCTTGCTGCCTTCTTCAATTACACATCTATGATTGCAAGCGACACATTGAACCCTTTCATTCGCCAGTTTGATATATAAAATTGCTTCCTTCATTGTTAGCACACCCACCATCTTTTATTAAAATATGTTATAACCTTTAAATGAGATGTTTTTCCAGTAACAAGTTTAAATATTATCCCCTGACAACTTTCTAATTCGACAACAATTTGCCGAACCCTGCACAAATTTACAGAAAATTCTTTATTCGCGAAAAATCACCACTGCCTGATTAAATTCGAGGCAGTGGTGATATTATTTTCCTATATAAAAACCAAGATCTTTAAATCTCATGTATGAACCCTTTTTTACAAAGCTCGCTTTCTATGGAATCCAAATCTTCCTCCGTATCAGCTTCAACAAGATGGCGATGAATGTTCTGTGTTAAATTCTTTAATGGACTACTTTCGCCGGATGCAATTTTCTCAACAAGTTTTACAGCATCTTTACGCGAACGTATATTTAATTGCGCTGTGAAATCGCCATAGACCTTGTGTTTAATCTGAACATCAACAATCCGACCGCCAAGGTCAACTATCGTATAAAGCTCGTCAAGGATACCGTCATCATTGTGAGCAACGCAGAATATTCTTTGCGGCTTGCCAACCCGTTTCATAATATAACCATTATTGGTAGAGATAATGTCTTGTTTTTCCGCTCGGAGAAGTGCAATATCCTGGACAATGACTTGACGGCTGACATTTAGTGTTTTCGCTAATTGCAGCCCGGAAATCGGCAGATTGCTTTCAGCCAACAACTGCAAAATTTTTTCTCTTCGCTTTTCGCCATTCATATGGTTATTCTATCCTTTCTAAATTTTTTAAAGACAAATCCAGGATGGATGAGGCGTAGGTCAAGGCCCCGCTGGAAATATAATCAACACCTGTTTCACGCAATTTAACAATGTTTTCCAACGTAATATTACCCGAACATTCAATCAAAGCTCTATGCGCTGCAATCTTAACAGCTTCTTTTATTTCTTCCAAGCTCATGTTATCCAACATAATAATGTCAACACCTGCTTCGAGAGCTTCTTCGAGCATTGTTAAATTTTCAACCTCAACCTCAATTTTGTGAACAAAGGAAGCATATTCTCTAACCTGCGCAACCGCTTGTATGATACCTCCCGCTGCCGCTATATGATTATCTTTAAGCATAATACCATCCGAAAGATTGAATCTATGGTTGAACCCGCCGCCAATTTTTACCGCGTATTTTTCAAAAATCCTGTTATTCGGCGTGGTCTTTCTCGTATCAAGCAGTTTAATACCGCTGCCCGATAATAAGTCTGCTATTCTTCGCGTATAAGTTGCAATTCCGCTCATTCTTTGCAAATAGTTCAGTGCGGTTCTTTCGCCGGAAAGAATGGCACGAATATCTCCCTCCACTGTACCCAGTAAATCATATTTCTTAACAGAATCTCCGTCTTTGCAAGAAAATCTAACCTGAAAATTCTCGTCAAGAAGCTCAAAAACTCTGGCAAAAACGCTTAGACCGGCAATAATGCCATCCTGTTTGCAAATCAGCTGTGCCTTTCCTTTTGAATAAGACTTAATAATAGAGTTAGTTGTAATATCCTCAGAAGGAATATCCTCTTTAAGAGCCTCCAAAATCAATTTGTCCATGTTACTTTGCACATTCATCTTCCTTTCTGATTGCCGCTAGGATCATTTCCTTGTTCTCAGCTTCAAAATTCTCATACACCTTGTAATTCGGTTCTGGAAAGATTGTATGTTCCTCTTCTCGCCGCTGTTCATTAATGTCAAGCGCTGCTCTTTTGCTAAATACGAGACCCTCCAAAAGCGAATTGCTGGCAAGGCGATTTTTCCCGTGAACACCATTACAGCTGGTCTCACCAACAGCATAAAGGTTATTCATTGATGTTTTACTTTGCAGATCCACTTCTACTCCGCCCATGTAATAATGCTGAGCTGGCACAACTGGAATCCAATCTTGCGTAATATCATAGCCTTCTTGCAGACAGCGCTCGTAGATAGAAGGAAATCTTTTGGCGATGTCGCCTTTTACGTGTTCTTTCAAACAAAGCCAGACATGTTGTGTTTTGTCTAGGGCCATTTGTTCGTAGATTTTTTTGGTAACAACATCTCTTGGCTGCAACTCATCCGTAAAGCGATTCCCATTCTTATCCAGCAAAACAGCGCCTTCTCCTCTGACTGACTCAGAAATAAGGAAAGCCCTGCCCGGATGCTCAGTATAAAGCGATGTAGGATGAATTTGAATGTAATTAATATTTTTCACTCTGATATTATGGCGCAAGGCGATAGCAACCGCATCTCCTGTCAGATGCGGATAATTGGTAGATTTCTGAAACAACCCGCCAATGCCCCCTGTAGCCAGAATCGTGTAATTTGCATACATGTTCTTCAATTGATTTTTTTCGTCTTTAACAACGACACCGTGGCACTTGTTGTCATCCGCTAGAATATCCATAACAGTTATGTTCTCAAATATTGTCGCATTCTTAAGTTTTTTAACCTTATCAAGAAGTTTGCTAGTAATTTCTTTTCCCGTTCTATCCTTGCAATGCAAAATTCTCGCTTTGGAATGCGCTCCCTCTTTAGTATAGGAAAAACCAGCATTATTACGGTCAAAAGCTACCCCAATATCTAAAAGGTCGTTGATGATTTCTCGCGATTGTTTTACCATGACAGCGACAGCGTCAATATTATTCTCGTAATGCCCGGCTTTTAGTGTGTCTTCTATAAAACTCTCATAGTCCTCATCGTCACGCTGAACGCAAATCCCGCCTTGTGCCAGAAATGAATCACTTTGGTCGGATACGCTTTTTGTCAATATCGCAATGCTTTTGTCCGTACTTAAATTTAAAGCAGCAAACAATCCCGAAACGCCTGTACCCACAATAATAACATCATAATTCTTCATTTTTCTTTCACCTCAGACAGTTGGAGCATCCTCTCAAGGGCATTTATGCTGCTTTCCGCAATCTTTCTATCGACATATACTTCATTTTCGAGATTTTCGAGTGTTTGGAGTACCTTTTCCAATGTGTTCTTCTTCATGTCGGGGCAGATTTGACAATCAGACGCCGCATGGAAGTTTTTCCCGCTGGTTATCTTTTTTAATTCATGAAATACACCGGTTTCAGTGCATACGATAAAATCCTTAGCCCCACTTTTCTCAATGTAATTTATAATGCCTGAGGTGCTGCCAATATAATCGGCTAGTTCTAATACTTCAGTTTTGCACTCTGGGTGGGCTACGATTAAAGCTTCAGGATATTCGCGCTTTTTTCTCAAAACGTCCTCGGCGCTAATTTTATCGTGGACATGACAGTAACCATCATTTAAAATAAATGTTTTTTCAGGTATAAGTTGAGAAACATATCTGCCAAGGTTTCGGTCAGGGACAAAGTAAATATATTTGTTAGGCAAAGCCTTGACTACTTTAAGTGCATTAGAAGATGTCACACAAGCATCAGAATTTGCCTTGATTTCTGCCGTAGAATTAATGTAGCAGACAACTGCCAAGTCTTCATATTTCTTTCTTATATCTTCAATTTTTGCCACTTGAGCCATATGTGCCATAGGGCAATCAGAGCTTAAATCTGGCATTAATATAATTTTCTCCGGGTTCATGATTTTTGCGCTTTCACCCATAAAATAAACTCCACAAAATACGATTATCTTTGCATCCACTTTTGTGACAATTTTGCTCAGATAGTAAGAGTCTCCTAAATAATCCGCTACTTCCTGCACTTCACCCGGTACATAATAATGTGCCAAAATTACAACATTTTTTTCACGCTTTAGCTGTTTGATTCTATCCTTTATGTCTAGCATCTGATTTCCTCCCAGATATAGTACTGTGTATTTATTGGATAATTTAACACCTGACAAGACACATGTCAAGTCTATAATCGGAAAATCAAACCAAAATAACTGGAATGCCAGAACATGCTAGCAAATTTTACAATTCAGCATTTTGTGCCTGCAAATTTTGATAGCAAAAAAGGCACGACCACTTTCCTTTTCGGATGGTCGTGCCTTGAGTAATGTTGCAAATTAAGGATTGGTTAAATTATTTCACTAATATGAACAGCCCTAAACTTGCCGCCGCTTTTCTCAGCCGCCTTTTTGAGTTGCTTCAAGCAATTGTAACATTCGGTTGTTACAACTGTGGCACCACTCTTTTCAATATTAAGACTTTTTTTATCTAATAAGGCATCTGATGTTTCCGGGTAATCACAAGGGAAGAAACATGGGCCCCCGCAGCAGATGTCAGCGCCGGGCATCTCAACATAGTCTGAAGCATTTTTCAGCAATTCACGCGGTTCTTTTTTAATTCCTTGGTTCCTGCCTAAATGACAAGGATCATGATAAGTAACTTTTTCCGCATATGCTTTTGGTTCGTAGCCAATCCTCGTCAAATACTCCGACAACGATAAAACTTTTTTGCTGAAGGCTTGCGCTTTTTCGCACCATTCTGGGTCATTAGCCAGATACGATGCTGCTTTTTTCAAAGTATCACTGCAGCAAGCACAGTCGGAAACTATGGTATCGTAACCTTCATAGAGCTGAATATTCTGCTTAATATTTTCGATAAATTCTTCAACACGGCCGCGAGTTAATGCGGGCAGACCACAACATTCATTATTTACTAATTCCACTTCCGCTACACGACTTAAAAGTTTCACTGTTGCAACAGCAGTATCAATCGCGTCCAGCCTTGCTTGGCAGCCAAAGAAATATGCTACTTTATGTTCACTGGCAACATCTGCAGCCTCTATTTCAGCACTGCGTTCACACAAGGTTGCAAAGGCTTCGTTGATTTTTTGTTTTTCCATTTCAGTATAATCATAGGGTTTATTCGATAAATGAACCAGGTACTCTCTTACTTTAAGCATGACTTGCGGCACTTTTACCTTACTGGCACAAACATCAATGCAAGCTCCGCAAAGAAGGCAGTAGTCAGTTGCCTCCAAAATATCAGTTTCGGGCGCTACCCCGCCTTTTACCAAAGCACGTGCGGCATTAACCATACCTCGGGCAGAACAAGCTTCTTTACTGTTTACTGTAAAAACAGGACAGACTAGAAGGCAGTTGCCGCAGCGATCACATTTACTGGCAATATCATGAATTTCCTGAAGTAATTCCGTATTTTTATCAGCCATGAATAGTTCCCTCCTCCGGCCATACTTTTCCAGGGTTTAATATACCCTTGGAATCCAATGCTTTTTTGATTGACTTCAGAACGGCAACGCCGTCTTCTCCAAGTGCGTCTTTTAAATAGTGCTGTTTCGTTATGCCAATACCATGTTCTCCGGAAAGAGTCCCGCCCAACTCCAGCGTAGCGGCAAACATTTCGTCAACAGCCTTGTGGACTCGCACCGCTTGTTCTGGGTCTGACATGTCACATAAAATTGAAGGATGTAAATTTCCATCACCTGCATGACCATATACAGCAAAATCAAGATTGTACTTATCGACGATTTTACGAATACGGCGCACAATTTCAGGAAACTCATTGCGTGGAACCGAAATATCCTCACTGACACGATCCGGTGCTAAAGCTCCAACGGCAGGACTCAAGGCACGGCGGATGGCCCAAAGTTCGTCTGCCTCCTGTGCAGTCTTGGCAACACGCACTTCAACAACACCATTGGTATCGGCAATTTTCTGAATTTGTTCAGCTTGTTTTTGGATTTCGTATTCTTCAGAACCGTCGACCTCCGTTACAATGCAGGCGTTAACAGTATCTTGGAAATCAAATTTACGGTTCTTCGCTATAGCCTTGAGACAGGTTCGATCCATCAATTCAGCTGAAGCAGGAACAATCCCTGATTGCAACATTTGGTGAATGGTATCACAGGCGCCGTCAAGAGTAGCAAACATAAGCAAAAGAGTATTGCGATACTTAGGCATAGGAATGAGACGAAGAATTGCTTTGGTAACGATACCTAAAGTTCCTTCAGAACCAACTATCAATTGGGTCATGTTATAACCAGTTACATTTTTTATTGATTTGCCGCCGGTTTTTATTATTGTGCCGTCAGCTAGTACAACTTCCAAACCCATAACAAAATTGTGTGTCACGCCATATTTTACCGCACGCATACCGCCGGCATCCTCGGCAATATTGCCGCCGATGGTAGAAAACTTGTAACTAGCCGGGTCTGGAGGATAGAACAGGCCTTTTTGGGCGCAGAGATTATAAATATCACCGGTTCGAACCCCGGCTTCAACAGTAATCATCATGTTTTTTTCATCTAATTCGACAACCGTGGTCATGCGGTCAAGGCATAATACAATGCCGCCTTTGAGTGGAATCGAGCCACCGGTGCGCCCACTTGCAGTTCCGCGCGCCGTAACCGGAATAGAATGTTCAAAAGCAATTTTCATCACTTCCGATACCTCTGCAGTCGTACGCGGTCTTACGACTAATTCCGGTAAACTTGCCGGAAATAAATGTACAAAGGATGAATCATAGGAATAACCAAAACGATCTAAATCTGAATCCAGGGCATGCTCTTGTCCAACAATGTTACGGATTTTCTGAACAATTTCTTGAGTTATCATTGCAAGCCTCCATTTTTTAAATTTATCCCTAGCTTTGATAATAGCAAAAAAACACATAATTATAAATAGGCAAACAGAAATATATCTCTTTAAACCACGGCTTTCTCAACAATATTCTTTTCCTTTGTCTAAATTTCAAAAAAACAAGGTATCTGAAGCTCAAAGCGCCTCAAATACCTTGTTGTCAAGTTTACAAATCATACATCAATTTTGAATTTATCTTACGATTATACAACACCTTGAGCCTTCATTGCCTCAGCAACTTTAATAAACCCGGCAATATTGGCCCCCATGACCAGATTGTCCTTGTGTCCGCAATCTTCGGCAGCCTTGCTGGAATTTTTATAAATGTTAAGCATAATTGTTTTAAGTTTCTGGTCAACTTCTTCAAAAGACCAGGCCAGTCTCATGCTGTTTTGTGTCATTTCCAAGCCGGAAACAGAAACTCCGCCAGCGTTGGCAGCCTTAGAAGGTCCAAGATAGATGCCATTGGCGAGCATATAGTCTATAGCTTCGTTCGTACTAGGCATATTGGAACCTTCACAAACGAATTTAATGCCATTAGCAACAATTTTTTTAGCATCTTCCAGAAGGATTTCGTTTTGCGTCGCGCACGGAATAACAATGTCTACTTTGCAGCCCCATGGCTTTTCGCCAGGGTAGAATTTAGCACCAAAGTGCTCGGCATAATCCTCAACTCTATCACGGCCAGATGCTCTCATTTCAAGCATGTAATCAATCTTTTCGCCGCTAACTCCTTTTTCATCATAAACATATCCATCAGGACCTGAAATAGTAACAACCTTACCGCCCAATTCGGTTACTTTGATAACTGTACCCCAGGAAACATTGCCGAAACCGGAAACAGCAACGGTTTTACCTTCAAAAGAAGTCCCTTTTGATTTCAACATTTCTTGGCAGAAATAGGCAATACCGAAACCTGTAGCTTCAGGACGGGTCAAGCTTCCGCCAAAGGAAAGTCCTTTTCCAGTTATAACGCCATTTTCATAGGCACCCCTGATTCTCTTATATTGGCCAAAGAGATAACCTACTTCTCTGCCGCCAACACCAAGGTCACCTGCCGGTACATCAATATTTGGTCCTATATGTCTATATAACTCTGTCATAAAACTCTGACAGAAACGCATTACTTCAGCATCAGACTTACCCCTGGGGTCGAAATCAGAACCGCCTTTGCCGCCACCCATCGGCAGACTAGTCAATGAGTTTTTAAAGGTTTGTTCAAAACCAAGAAATTTTATTATGCTGAGATTAACAGAAGGATGGAAACGCAAACCGCCCTTATATGGTCCGATCGCGCTATTGAACTGAACACGAAAACCACGGTTAACTCTTACTTTACCAGCGTCATCAACCCAAGGCACCCTGAAAATTATCTGGCGTTCCGGTTCAACAATTCGCTCCACTATCCCCAATTCAATGTATTCGGGATTTTTCTCAAGAGCAGGTACCAAAGAGGTTAAAACCTCCTTGACTGTTTGGTGAAATTCAGGTTCATTAGCATTACGTTCTACCACTCTTTGATAGAGTTCATCACAGTACTTCTGAGCATTTGTTGTCATTTCACAACCCTCCCAAAATTTTTGTTTCTCTCGGTAGCTTGTACTACTTTGTTTCAACACCATTATACTGCTTGTTTTGTATTTTGTATACCGAAAAAGTTGCCCGTAAATTTAAGAAAATTTTTCGTGCTCCGGCTATTTATAGATAATACCTCTGAAGGTTCTACCGTCAATTTTAACTTTGAACGGTTCTTCTCTTCTCAAAAGCTTGACGTATTGCGTTTGTTTAAATACAGGTTGACTTAACAGCCAGTTCCAATCAATTTCCCCTTCATTTTCTTTCTCAAACTTCACATGAAAATAACCCATACCAGTTGCAGTCAAATTATGGAAAAAATGACTTCCCAGTGAAGGTTCTGGGCAAAGTTCCTTGCGATCAGCCTCCACAATAATTAAGGCCTGGGACATTTGCTCCCATGTTAATGGTATTCCTAACCATCTGTCAGCAGTCCCAATTCTTCCAAAGCCGATTAGAATGAAGCGTCGCCCCTCTTGTGCCAAAAGCTTATTAAACTCGCCTATTTCTCTGGCAATTTGCATGCTTTCTTTCAAGTTAAACTTCTCGGGATCCACGAAAATAACATCTCTTATATCATCATAATATCCGTTGCCAATTGTTTGTTGGCTAAAACACCATGAATCCGCCTGCGCTTCAAGATTAACCTGATGTGCCTCTCTGCCAACGACTATAGGCCTGATCTGCAAAAAGTTAAACTCTTTAGGCTTGCTTTTGTCCATGGGGATTTTAACGGCAAATTCAATTTCGACATCTGACCCAAATGCTTTTTTACCCATAACCATGAGCTCCTGTATAATTTGCGTTAACGGCAATCTTTCATATTTCAGAATAGGCGCAAACGTTACCACTTTAGGTCCTGCCTGGCTTACATTATCATATATGCAGTCATTTTCCGCTGAATACGTGCTGCCAATATATTCCAGTGCCTGGTCTTTCTGAGCCTGCGATATTGGCAGCTTCTCATAAACATAATCCTCATCAGCATGTAATGTTATGGCAGAAGATTTATTGAGATTAACCGCGTAAAATGAGTTTTGCGATTTTTGCATCTGCTCCTGAGGACTTGAAACTAAGGGGTTTAATTTAGGATAAGCCGGAGAGAATCGATATACTCTCTCGCCTTCAACGATCGTTCTCCCAAACCCCAGGGCCAGGCTCACAGTGCCATCTTCAGGCTTCATTGGATAATATGGATAAAAATTATAAGACTGAGCAACTCCGGAAACGGCAGGGTAAAAAAGGTCACCGTAGTATTCTCCTACAAGTTCTTGTATCAATACTGCCATGCGTTCTTCTTCAATCCTTATGTCGGCATTCTGGGCATATCTTATCGGTGCTTCGTAGAACACGGAAGCATAAACAAGCTTCACCGCGTCAGAAAGTTGTTTGAAACAAATATCATTATCGGTGCTGCTATTTGGAACAACATAAGTCTTGTAGATACCTGCAAAAGGAAGTATTCTCGAATCCTCAAGAATGCTGGAGGAACGAACCGCAAGCGGACATCTTATGTGTTGGGTAAGAACTCGCAGGTTATTCTGTATGTCTTCAGGCAAAAGCGCTTCCATGAATTTTGCGGCAATGGCCTCCTCTGTTGGATTAGTGCTGATAAACGAATAAAGATTATTTTGCTCAATAAATTTTTCAAAAACTTCACTGCCGATAACGAACGAACGAGGCACCTTAACCTTCATATCTTCATACTTGTCCGACAGTTTGGCTTTGGAAATCATTGCATTCATGAAGGCAACTCCTCTGGCTTTGCCGCCCAAGGAGCCTTTACCGAGTTTTATGAAAGCATTCTCCATGTCTTTTTTGGAAAGACTTTCAAAATTGAGAATAGAGCCTGTCTGATACTTTTTAAAATAGGAACTAAGCACATTTAAGATATGTGTTCTCATTTCGCTAATATTCGCTAACATTGCGAGGTCTAAAAATCTAAGTTTTTCTGCCACCTCAAATTCAGCACGAGCCCTGAACCAACGCGAAAAATCATTATTAGCCGCATGATATTTGAGGCTCTCTTCCGGCAGATCTCGTACTATTCTTTCTAAGTTCGTAATATCGCTTGCTTCTTCAATTATGCTCCCGTCCGGATATTTAAAAACAAAAGGACCGAAACCATAATTTTCCAGAATATAGTTGCGCAGATTGTGAAGCAAACTCGGCGAAGTTTTGCTAAGGAAATGTAGTTTTTGTTCTTTTGCAACTTCCTCGTTTTCATCATCCTCTGACTGTAATAAAAAAGGAAGATCCTTAACCATGCTTCGAACCTCTTGCGCCAATTCAAAACCTGCAGTTGCATTGAGACGATCTTCCTTAGGGAAGCGGACGTCCGAGATTATACCCAGCAAATTATAGCGATAGGACTCTATAATTTTCATCGCCTCTTCATAAGTTTCTGCTAAAAGAATTTTTGGTCTGAGCCGGACTCTAAGCAAGCCGTGCTTGACATTCATGGCATGCAATACCAAATGTCTGATCTGTGACAAGATTTCCGTATATATTATAGGCAGAATCTGAGAGTAATAAACTGGTGAATCTTCAACAAGTAAAATAGCCTGTACTCCTAGCTTGCTATCCACCGGAAAATTTTGCTGATCTTCAACATATTTAATTATTGCCAACAACACCCTGTTATCCCCTGACCAATGGAATACCCTGTTAATGCAAGTGTTTTCCCTGATCCTTCCAATAACCTCAGGTGTCAGGCGTTCATAAGAAAGCATAACAATCGGAGTATCGGGATATGCTTCATTAATTGCTCTTTCAAAAGCAAAAGAGCTCATATCATTTGCCCTTGACATGGAAATCACTAAATGTATTGGCATGTTTTTTAGTGTTTTGAAAGCTTCTTCCTTGTTAGCCACCCAATGAATCCTAGGAATATAAGGGAGACTCAGGTCGCTAAACTGATGATAAATCTTCTCAGCCAGCTGTCCGTCTTCTTCAAGCACATAAGCATCATATTCAGTAGATATCAACATTATTTCTGTAACTCTGAATTTGAATAAATCATCAACACCTGAAATGCAAGATTTGGCACCAGTATATTTTTCCATAATTTCTCTCCTTTTAAATTCGCTCGAAAAACAAAAATTGGTGTTTATTTTACATAGGCAGTTTTTATTACTTGTACAAGAGGCTTCCTAATATAATGCATTGTTCATTTTTTGTATTTCACCAATATAATCATAAAGTCCTGCTAAATCACTATTTATGATTCGCAAAAAGAAATAAATTGGTTAAATATAATTTAATAAAGTCTTAGGCAATATTACATATTAATGTTGAAATCGGAAGTCCGATTCCTGCTATAATAATATCAGGAGAAATGACTATTGATAAATATTATCTTTTCAACATTTATTAATGATTTGACACAAAAATCAAGTCAGTAGTGAAAAATAAAACCGTCAAATTATTGACACTGCAAATAATGGTCGTAATATTGGTTAGTGTTATTTTGAGATGTGGGGTGTGGCTTATGTTGTGGCTTTCTTTTGTTCTATGCTCCTTAGTAATTGTTTATTCCGGTTCAAAACTTTCAAAATACGGTGATATAATTGCAGAAAAAATTGATTTAGGGAAATCACTGGTTGGCGTTATTCTTCTTGCTTCTGTTACATCCCTGCCGGAACTGGTAACTGGCGTGAGTGCTGTGTCCATTACAAATACACCTGATATCGCAGTTGGTGATGTGCTAGGTAGTTGCGTCTTTAATTTATTCATTTTAGCTGCTTTGCTGGATGCTTTCAATAAGCCCTTGCCAATATCTGCGAGAGCTCATCATGGCCATATTCTATCCGCAGCTTGTGGAATATTACTTATAAGCATTACGATTTTCACCATTATCTTCCCCCAGTACAATATGCCGATATTTTGGGTTGGCACCAGCAGTATCGTGTTCGTTGTTATATACCTCTTCGCATTAGACTTGATAGGTTCTTATGAAAAAAAACAGCGTGCGAACCATTTACAAGAAATTGCCGATGACCTTAAATACAAGGATATCACCTTAAAGAGAGCAGTCTTAAATTATACTGTTAATTCTATCATGGTTGTAGCTGCAGCAACTTTTCTGCCAAAAGTAGGTGTCGATATTGCTAATTCTACAGGCTTAGGTCAAGCTTTTGTTGGAAATGTCTTTATTGCTTTTACCTCCTCCCTGCCAGAAGTTGTGGTATCCATTGCTGCTGTCCGGATGGGATCCGTAGACTTGGCAATTGGTAATATTTTTGGCAGCAACATATTCAACATCTTTATATTATTTATCGACGATATCTTTTTTACGCAAGGTCCTTTGTTGTCTGCTATTGATAAAAACCACATAATCCCCGCTTTATCAGCCATTATTATGACCTCAATATCTATTATTGGCCTAACTTACAGAGCCGACAAAAAAACTCTTCTTTGGGGCTGGGATTCTGTCGCTATGATATTTGTGTTCATAATTAACATGGGTTTGCTATATTGGCGCATATGATTGAACCAAAAATTCCAAACTAAAAATACCTTCTCTTAAAATTTCCACAAAAGCAATTTATAACTATTCTCAAAGAACAGAACCGGCCCCGCTGATCATCAGTGGGGCCGGTTCTGTTCATATTTAAAATTCTAACTGCATATTTTCATAACGACCTCATATTTGTAGCCGACTATGACTCTTTTCCAGCCAGAAATAAGCTCGTTTACTTCTTCATTTCCTGTATCAACATATAAATTTTTGCCAGGTAAAGAAGCAATCTTATTCTTGGTTGCGACAATTATTATATTGTCTTTTCCCACCCTACGCAGAACATCGGCACTTATTTGTTGGTTGCCGCGGCCGAAAAGATATCCCTGGCCCCCAATTATAGTGGCAATTATTTTAACTTTTTCATACTGCCGCAAATAATCTAATATAGTTTTTTCCGTGCAATCATTTGCAAGAACCTTACCATTATGGACCAGGTCCACACCTAGCAAAGTATATGGCAAATTCAGTTTTTTCATGATTGCTGCCGTTGTAGATCCTGTGCCAACTATATAAAGTGTGTCTTTTTCCATTGTATCGGCTACGTATTCAGCAATCTCTTCTAAAGCGGCCTCATCTGAAACTATTCCCCCGCTCTTGCGGCATTGCATCAACGATGTATCATCAGGTATTTTCATATAACCATAAAGTTTGGCCTGGACAATATCTTTTCTAAAAAGTTCCTCATCTATGTCCATTACTTCAGCCTCTTTGCTTCTGGTAATTTTTCCTTGCAAAACTTCTGCAGCTAAAATACCTGCGCTGCGGGGGTTAAGTGCATAAACACCTGAATGTATTTTGCAGCCTGTCGGTATGCCCAAAACCAACGTATCCCCGTCGACAGCGTCCAAGATGTTCCTTGCCGTACCATCACCACCGGCAAAAAGCAATAAAGCAATATCATTTTTCAGGATTTCTTTTGCAGCAGTCATTGTATCAACAGATGTTGTTTTGTCTTTTTCAATTTGTCCTAAAACTACGGTTTTAAATCCAGCTTTAGCGCAGACATCTGCACCCATTTCCCCTGGATAAGTATAAATTTCTACATCGTTTTCGGTTAAGGCCAAAGCTTTAAGCGCAACCAATGCTTTTTCTCCGCTTTCTGCAACTGCCCCCAGTGCCTTAGCCTTTTCAATTATATCTAATCCATCAGATCCTTTTAAACCAACCTTGCCTCCGATACCGGCAATAGGATTTATAATTAGACCGATTTTTTTCATTTTCATCGCTCCTAAAAGCCAAACTTAATACTTGGTTAACTATCACATTAAATGCACACTTTCAATTGTCATTATATATCTGATGCATCCTACTAAACAAGGGTTCAATGCGTTACCCATTTTAGCAAAATAAGTCGCCTAAAAATTGCTTTAGGCGACTTTAATATATTCATTATAGTATTTTACTATTTCGGCATTTCTTCCGGAGTAATGTTCTTATTTTCTGAGGGTGACGAAAAAGGAGATTCTTTTGCGAAATCAGCCACGCTCTTTCTGGCACGAGCCGCTGTAACAACTGTCCCCGGCCCGCCAATACAGCCGTAATTACATGCCATTCCTTCTAGAAGCATTCCATTTTTTAGTCCCGCCTTTGCCAGCTTCATAAGTTTCACACAATCAGCAAGGCCTTCCGCACATTCTATTTTTACATCCCGGTCAGGGTTGATTTCATGTATTCTGGCCTCAACCGCGTGAGCCACGCCGCCTCCGACAGCGTATCCTCTCCCTGTAACAGAGGCCTGTTCTATTTTTCCGTCCACTTCAATTTCGGAAGGTTCGATTCCCTGAGAGACGAACATCCCCATTAGTTCTTCAAAAGTTATAACGAAGTCAACATAGTCTTTGACGTGTTCCTGCAGCGCTTCCAGTTTTTTGGAGATGCATGGTCCAATAAAAACGACCTTGCAATCAGGATGGTTCTTTTTAATATAGTGTGAGGAATAGACCATTGGGGTACTTGATTCTGATATATAATCGTTAATCTCCGGGAAATTCTTTTCCACCATCAGCTTCCAGGAATAACAGCAGCTAGTGCCCATAAATGGCTCTTTTTCGGGTACTGTCTCAATAAATTCATTGGCCTCGTTTAACGTGGTAATATCAGCACCAAGGCCAACCTCGACAACTTCCTGGATTCCCAGCTGCCTGATTCCGGCAAAAACCTGTTCCGGCGTAGTCAAGGCTCCGAATTGTCCTGCGAAGGAAGGCGCGATAATTGCATAGACTTCCTTGCCGCTCTTGATTGTTTTGATAAGCTGGTAAATTTCCGACTTGTCAGAAATAGCGCCGAAGGGGCATTCCTGAATGCAATTCCCGCAAGCTACGCATTTCGAGTCGTCAATTTCCGCACGTCCAAGATAATCTGACCCAATGGCCTTGACTCCACAGCTGGCCGAACAGGGCCTGTCATATTCCACAATTGCGTGGTAGGGGCACTCATTCTTGCAGCGGCCGCATTTTATGCACTTCGCCTGGTCAATAACTGCTCCCCGCTTTTCAATTGTTATGGCGTTCTTTGGACAAACATTCTTGCAAGGATGAGCTAAACATTTCCGACAGTTATCGGTAACGATTACCGTCCTGGTAGGGCAAGCCTCACAGGCAATCTTGATTACGGACACCAACGGCGGCGTATATACTCTGGTATCAACATCTATCTCTTCAATTCCCTCTGAAATCGGCCCTGTTTCCGCAGCTGTTCTTGCATCAAGGCCGAGAGCCAACCTTAGTCTCTCACCAATTACTGCTCTTTCCCTGAAGACATTTTCTCTATAATGCGCCTTCTCGCCCGGTATCAGCCGATAGGTTTCATCGCCAAGCTTCTTCAGATCGACATCGTCGTAGGCAATTCTTGCAATGTCCGCAAAGACCATTCTTCTTATCTTAATGATGTCATTATAAGATTCTTTCACGGTTTTTATCCCCTTGCCTTTTAGTTGTTATCTTTTCAATTGCCCAATTGGTGATCATGGCAGTCAAAAGCAGCATCCAATATTAAAGACATAATTTCCTCACGAGAAGCGTTGCAATGCACAACTCCGTCAACTGTAACAACCGGAGAAATCCCCTGCTTATTCTTGCACTCTCCCAAGCATCTTACTACTTCAATTTCCAAGGAAAAGTCAGGATTAACGCCTTTCTTCGCCAGGATGGTTTCTTTCAAATTTTCAAGGCTGACTATTATCCCGTCCGCCCCCATCATTGTACATTTGGATCCAACGCAAACTTTAATTTTCATAAACTATTCCTTTCTACGCCTTTATTAAAAGCAATAAGTTTGATATATAATTCAATTTTATCATATCGTTATTATTTCTAATACAATAATAAGTTTTTCGGTCAAAAGAAATTTTCCCCCTGCTATATTTGCCTCGAACCATCAAATTTCTTCATAATATTTGTTTTTGCATCCAGACTACTCCAAAATCTTTGCCGTTCTTCCTGCCTATATTATTAAATCTTCCACATTCAATAAAACCGTTTTGTTGGTGAAACCTGATGCTTCCGCTATTAAACGAGCTTATATTCGCAAGTATGCAGGTAATACCGACTCTTTTTGCGTCATCCAGTAATTTTGCCAGCATAATCTTGCCAATGCCTCTACCTGTGTAGCCTGGCTTGATAAAATATGATATTTCCGCGGTTTTTTTAAATACGGACATCATATCGTAAGCCCTCAGCATGCCAAAGCCCAATAATTCGCCGTCTTCGTCTTGTGCTACAACCGTTGGATAACCATCTGAAGATTTTAAGAAAAAATTATAAAGATTGTAATCTGCTTTATTTTCCGGATATGCCGCAAAACTATATTCAACATAATAGTTGAAAATATCAATTATAGGCACCTTATCTTCCGGGGACATCTCCCTAATCTTGATTTTCATACTCACAATATCACCTCAAGTCTTATCACAATAGCAATTGCTGAATCTAATATGATTATCATGCGTGGCGATTAGGCTGTCAATTATTTCTCTCTTTCCTAGTCACAACATCTTCAATTACTGTCGGCTTGTTCTAAGTTGTTCAGAAATCTATTTATTTTTCGGGATTATGTGCTATATTATTAAATAGATAAATTACTTTGTAATTTATTGTATGCAAAATTCTCACACCTAACCTTTATATTTTTATCCAAACATTGAAAAAGTACTTGGTTACTAATTAGAGCAACATGGAAGGGAGAAAAGGTAATGTGTTTTCTAAAAAAAATGTTATTGTTATGTTCTACAGTTTGCAGTCTTTTCATTTTTGCCGCTTCTGCCTCAGCGATGAGTTTTTCTGCCGAAATCTACAGCTCTGACGGACAAAACGGAAAAATCTACATGGATTCTGAAAAAATGCGAATGGAGACAAGTGAAATAATTAGTATAACGCGGCACGATAAAAAGCTTATCTGGTTGCTTATGCCAGAAACAAAAATGTATATGGAGCAGGTCTTAAACCCTGCTGATGCAAATAATAAGCATATGCCTTCCGGCGAGCCAGCAACGGATGCAGTTGAACGTGTTTTTATCCTCAGGGAGACAGTAAACGGCTATGCTTCTGACAAATACAAAGTCACTATAAATGACCAAAGTTCGCACTATGAGTGGATTTCAAGCGATCCAGGCATAACGATGTCTGTCAAAACGGCGGCAATTGACGGAAGTTGGTGGAATGAGTATCGCAACATCAGCCTTCTTACACCGGATTCTTCCCTATTTGAAATTCCCTCTGGTTACGCCAAAATGAGCATACCAGGCATAAGCTGAATGCCTTATTAAACTTTTTAAAATTTATTGTTAGCTTATGCTGGAATAATTATTATACAAAAGAACAAGTTGATACAAAACGCGCACCAGGAATTTAATTTTTCTGGTGCGCATTTTTTGCTAAAATAGTTCTTTCATTCCTTACAAAATGACTTGAACACCCTCGACTTTTCATAGAAACTCGTATTGGTTTCCATTATTTCAACCTCCGTAACTAATACGATAGACTGCATTGGCACGGTCATCTGACACTAAAAGCGCTCCATCCGGCATAACCAGCACATCGACCGGTCTGCCCCACGGAACAGTTGTAGTCAACCAACCCTGGGCAAAAACTTCCTGGCTCACAGGCCTGCCCTCTTGCAAGCGAACTAATGTAACCCGATAGCCGGTCAAACTTGTACGATTCCACGAACCGTGTTCAGCAATAAAAATTTGGTTTCTGTACTCCTCCGGGAACATTTTGCCTGTGTAGAAACGCATTCCTAAAGCTGCTACGTGAGCGCCAAGTTTGATTGCCGGTTTAGTAAGAGCTGAGATTTGTGTTTGTTCTTTGAATTCGGGGTCGACAGAATTGTCACCGTAATAGAAGGGATAGCCAAAATGTAGTCCCTTCTGCGGGGCATGGTTCAATTCGTCTGGTGGCAAATTGTCGCCCAGCCAATCGCGACCATTATCGGTAAAGTACAATTCACTGCTTATGGGGTGCCAATCAAAACCCACAGTATTGCGAACGCCGTGTGCAAAAATTTCTGGTTCTGATCCGTCTAAATTCATTCTCATAATACTAGCAAATCTTTCGTCATCACTTGCACAAATATTACACGGTGCACCGACCGGAACATATAATTTATTATCAGGTCCTATGCCAATAAACTTCCAGCCATGGTGGCGTTCTTTGGGCAGAGCGTCATATACTACAACTGGTGGCTTTGGCTGATTTAGAGTCTCCATTATATTGTCATAACGCAAAATACGGCTAATTTCTGCCACATATAGCGAGCCATCATGATAACTCACGCCATTTGGAGTATCTAAATTTGAGGCAGTAATTATTACTTTGGCTTTATTTCCATCGCCTTTTTCATCAACAAGCGCGTAAACGCGGCCAGCGCTTCTTGAACCAACAAAGACAACACCGTTCTCTCCCAAAGTCAAAGAACGAGCTCCCTCTATTCCGCTCGCATAAATGCTTATTTTGAATCCTGGCGGCATACTGATGCTATCAATATTTGATTGAGCATTACCGCAGCCAGTTGTGATAATTGCCAAGGCCAAAACTTGAATAAACACAAACAACATAAATCTATTTCTCATCATACACCTCCAACCTAATAGCCTTTACCCCTTACCCAAAATCATGCCGGTAAAGATTACCGGATCCTTAGCAGTAGAAAATGGTGGCGAATAAGCAAGATCAAGATTGGCCAAATCCTCAGCTTTAGCGCCAAAAGTGATAGCGGTGACGAATATGTCTATTCGTTTATCAATACCTGCAGTGCCTATAATCTGTGCGCCCAGCACCCTACCTGTTTTTTTGTCTGCGACGGCCTTGATCAGCATATCCTGTCCATCGTAGTACTCAGGCTTGTCCGGCTTGAGGTCATGGCTTACTGTAACTTCATATCCTTCGCGGAGAGCTTCTTTCTCGGTAAGACCTGTTTGGGCAACCGCCATGTCGAAAACTTTGAAAATACCTGTACCCAAACCTCCTTGAAATTCCAAGTCACCTCCGGTTATTTGGTCGCCGGCTACACGCCCCATCTTGTTTGCCGTTGAACCAAGCGGTCTGTAAAACGGCTTTCCGGTAATGATAGAAAAGCTTTCAGCGCAGTCTCCACAGGCATAAATATCCTCAACGCTTGTTTCCATTTTCGCATTTACTTGAATTGCTCCGGTTGGCCCTAACTTTACGCCTGCCTTTTGTGCCAAACTAACATTTGGCTTGATACCGACGGCCATAACGACAAAATCAGTAGTCAATTCCCTCCCGCTTTTTAATACGACTTTGTTCACAAGTGTACTGCCATCAAACCTAACGGCTGAATCACCGGTAACAATAGTCACTTTTTGTTCATGCAAATACTTCTCCAACTCTTCCGACATCTCGCTGTCCAAAGTTGGCATGACATGAGGCGCCAGCTCTACCATGGTGACCTTTATACCCATTGTGGAAAAGCTTTCCGCCAACTCCATCCCGATAAAGCCAGTTCCGACAATCACAGCACTTTTTGGATTTTCTTCTAATATGAATTTGCGAATTTTGTCCGCGTTTGCAACAGTACGCAAATAAAACACATTATCTTTATCGCTTCCTTCAATCGGCAATACTGTGGAAACTGCTCCTGTAGCAAGTAAAAGTTTGTCATAAGTCTCTTCGAATACTTCTTGCGTAGCCAAATTCTCTATCGTCAGCATTTTTACTTCCGGTTTAATTTCCAATACGCGATGGCCGGTAAAGATATCAATATTATATTTTTGTTTAAAGAAAGCAGGATTCCTTGGTACTACTTCTGTGCGATCTGCTATCTTATCACTTATATAATAGGGCAGCGCACAACCAGCGTAGGAAATATCTTGGTCAGCTTCGAATATCTTGATCTCGGCCGTCTTATCATTACGTCTGGCTTTGGCAGCAGCCGTAGTTCCTCCTGCTACCCCGCCGATAATAATAATCTTCATTTTGCACTCTCCTTTCGATCTTGCTATAACTTAACCATAATCCCAAGGTCTTAGTCTAGTTTGGATATCCCCTTTGTTCCCAGTAACCTTTATAATTGGCATTATCTGATAATTCAATTTCGGTCACCCACCTAGCCCATTTATAGCCAGCCTTATCTTCAGCAACTACTATAAAAGGATATCCAAGCGCAGGCGGTAATGTTATTTTATTTGAAGAATAGGCTAAAATAATTCTTTTATCTAAAATCAACTTTAATGGCAGAGATGTTGTATAACCATCAATGCTGTGAAAAATAACCGTATTAGCCTTAGTATCAGGTTCGGCCAATTTCATGATATCGCTTAGCAGCACCCCTTTCCACAGGATTGTTGCGTGCCAGCCTTCTACACAGTTTAATGTAACAAGTTTCTCGTAAGACGGAAGCATCAACACCTCTTTATAAGTCAAAGAAACTGGATTTTTAACTAATCCGGTTACTTTTAAAACATAGTTCGTTATTTCAACCTTTTGAATGCCCTTTATTGAATTGTCTCTAGGACCCACTGAAGGATCCAGTCTTATACCTTTATATTCATTTATTTCTAATTCACTATATCTGCTTTTTGTGGCACCAGATGTCCCGTCTTTTGTTTGTTTCTCGCTATCTCTGCATGAAGTCAGAAATAAAGCAAAAAATAACAATGTTATTATGCAGACCACTTTTTTCATTACTTATCACCAACTTTTCAACCGACTTATTTACTCGTTTTATTCACTAATGCTGAGCAAATACCATAATTGATGTCAGCATGCTTCAATTCAAAGAAAAATAACGCATGCAACTCAAATCAAGCACAAGTAATAACGTTTTAAGTCCATTCATTTAACAATAATTTTCCCTTTCATAGGTGGAAGGGTTGCCCGAGTATTATAGGTATTTTCATGCTTTGAATCAACTCTCGCTGCTTACATAAAATCCTTCATAAATCTGCTTATCTTATCCAGATCGATGTCTATATCTACTAAAGACGCTCCAGTTTTTAAAAAATCAATTTTGTCATGAAAATCAGGCTTTTCCTCTTTATAAAAAATTCCTATAGGGATTTTGTCACCCCATTCCATGGACTTTTCCATTGCCAGCAATTTATTCTGCGGATCGTAGCCGTCTCCCAATTTATAAATTCTCTCCTTGTACCATTGATACGTATTAACTTTATTAAAACTTACACAGGGCTGCAAAATATCGATTAAAGCATAGCCTTTATGCTTAATTCCTGCCATCATTACCTCAATCAAGTGTTCACGTTCCCCGCTAAAGGCTCTGGCAACAAACCCGCCGCCCAACGCAATGGCTAAAAGTATTGGATTAAGCGGAATATTACTTGACCCATTCGGTTGCAAATCAGTAATATAACCAAGGTCAGAAGTTGGCGAAGCCTGCCCCTTCGTGAGGCCATAAACTTGATTGTCATGAACAAAATGGGTGATATCGACATTTCTCCTAATGTTATGGATGAGATGATTTCCACCTTCACCGTAAGAATCGCCATCACCACTATTAACGATAACGGTTAATTTTTTATTAGCAATTTTTGCCGCTACCGCTGCCGGTACTCCCCTGCCATGCAAGCCGCTGAAGCCGTTCGCGGTAATATATTGGGGCAATTTTGCCGCCTGCCCAATGCCGCTCACAATCAAAACCTCATGCGGCTTCTTATCCATTGCACTTAGTGCTTCTTTCAATGCGCTAAGAATACCATGATTGCCGCAGCCTGGGCACCATGCTGTTTCTATATTCGGAAATGCGGATTGGCTCATATTGTTTTGCCTCCTTTAACCTTAGCAAGAATTTCTTGCGCCGAAAGCGGCCTTCCGTCATATTTCAGAATGCAGCTATCACATTCAATTCCTGTACATTCCTTAATAATTGATGCCAATTGGCCCGTAGCATTTTGTTCGATATTAATCAGCTTTTTTATACTTTTTTTCATTTCGTTTAACAATTTATCCGGAAACGGCCAGATATCCCCAAACAACAAGGCACCATACTTACCTGTATTCTCGGCATTAAGAAGTCTTACCGCTTCCTTAACCGGGCTGGCCAAAGACCCCCAGGTTACAAGCAAAACATCTGCTTTTTCCTCACCAACAAAAGTTGGTTCCTGTATCTCTTCTTTTAAATAAGTCATTTTACGCAGTCTTTTGTCATGCATTTTTTCCCTTACCGTACCTGACTCGGTAATCTGTCCGTATTCATCGTGTTCATCGCTGTCGAACAACACCCGCGTACCCGCAAACTTTCCCGGAATAATTCTTGGCGAAACTCCTGACGCTGTGATTTCATATCGTTTGTATTCACTGCTTTCCGAATATGCTTCAGGGCTTAGGTACCGCTCATTTTTAATCTTACTGAAATCGAAAGGTTTGACCGTTCTGGTACTGTCTGCTAAAAACTGATCGCTCATTAAGATAACCGGAATTTGGTATTTATCTGCAAGATTAAAGGCTCTATTCGTTTGGTAAAAAGCATCTTCCGGGTCTCTTAGAGTTATGACCATTTTCGGTATTTCCGAAGGTGATGAAAAAATCACAAACTTCAAATCTCCTTGTTCTGTTCTTGTCGGAAAACCAGTAGCCGGACCCGGCCTTTGCACTTCGGCAACAACCAAAGGTACTTCAAGCATAGCCGACAAACCAATTGTTTCAACCATTAATGCGAACCCACCACCTGAAGTAGCCGTCATAGACCTTACGCCGACAGCTGACGCCCCTACCGCCATGTTTATTGCTGCAATTTCATCTTCTGCTTGCTCGACAATTAGTTCCGCGTTATTCATTTTTGCCGCCAAATAATTCATGATACCCGTTGATGGGGTCATGGGATAGCCCGAATAGAACCTCAAACCGGATGCCAAAGCGCCAAGGGCAATAGCTTCGTTGCCATTAATGAGAATGTTATCATCTTTTCCTTCTGTTTGAATAGCATACTTTACGCTTAGCATTTTATACCCTTCTTCAAAGGCCTTGATGTTTTGCCCGGCAATTTCATCTTTTAATTTTATCTTTACAACTTCATCCATCCCTATCAAATCAAGGTTAAATAACTTTAACAATGCTCCAATTGCTACATTTCCATAAACTTTAGGGTTGCCGATTGCTTTTGCGGTAGATTTCAAGGCAAGCCTACATACCCTGTCATCTTGGCAATCTATTTCTTCATCAGAAATAATAAGACCATCACTTTTTAAACGATTATCATGCGTGTTAACCGTCTCTTTATCCAAGGCAATAATAACGTCGAGCTCATCAGCATGAGAATCAATCGGTTCATTAGCAAAACGTATTTGAAAAAAATTATGCCCGCCCCTAACTCTTGACATGTAATCCTGGATAACAAAAATCTCGAAACCTTTTCTTTTTAGTATTTTCTCTAAAAATAAAGCCATTGTCTCCATTCCAAGCCCCGCAGCACCCCCGATTAAAATATTATAAATCACGCTATTCACTCCCTATATTATAAAATTGACCACACCCGTAAAGTTAGGTACGGCCTTATTTTAAGAAGCCCTGCAAAATCGTTTCTTCCGCTTCTTTTTCCGTTAAACCCAACGACATAAGCTTAGTTAGCTGTTCCGAGGCTATTTTACCGATGGCCGCTTCATGAATTAATTGAGCATCGGAATTAAACGCGGTAATTTCCGGAATAGATGATACTTCGGCTTGATCCATGATGATTGAGTCGCATTGGATATGGCCACGGCATCTGGAATAACCGCGCATATTCAGATGAAAAAGCTGTCTGGAATCGTTCTGTGCCACCGAACGTGAGATGACCTGAGCGGTAGCATCGTCACCAAGCAAGTGTACGGTAATATTTGATTCGGCCTTTTGGTCCAGATATGTCAGCAGTCTTTCCGTCACAATCAAGCGGGCATTTTTGTGTAAACGTACTTCTGTTTCCCGTAAAGTATTGTTTATTCCCCTGATTTGCACCATTTCTAGTTCCGCGGTGGCGCCATCTTCTACTTCGATAATGGTTTTGGGGTTGAGAATCCTTGCACCGCTGCCTTCACCCTCGCCATAATGTTTTTCCACATACTTCATCCTCGCACCATTACGGACAAAAAATTCATGAATGCCATCATGCTGCGCCTTCTTACTGCTGGGATTATGAATGCCACAGCCTGCAACAATAAGTACGTCTGAGTTCTCGCCAACCTCAAAAGTGTTATAAACGAGATCATCCATGCCTTCAGACAAAATAACAGGAATATGCACGCTTTCTCCTTTAGTCCCCGCCTTTATTGTAACGTTGATGCCAGGTTTATCCTTTTTGGTTTCAATATTTATATTGGCAGTTGTATGGCGCTCAACGCCCTGTCCATTTTTTCTTATATTGAAGGCTCCACTTGGAATATCCTGCAAATCAGCAACTTCGGCTAACAGTTTTTTATCTACTGCATCTAGCATCTGCTCTTCCTCCTCTGCTGCAACTCTGCCGACAACGACAAGTTGAATCAAGCTGAAAGATTTCGCCCAAAATCTTTTGCCGGCTCGTTATCTCGCGGATAGTTCTGTCCGCAACCAAAATGACCTCATCAGCTAAATTAAGAATTCTTTCCTGATGCGATATGATGACAATAGTCGTGTTATACTTTTCATTCATCTTTTCAAAAGTTTCCGTCAACCTTTGAAAACTCCATAAATCAATTCCTGCCTCAGGTTCATCAAAAATGGCCAATTTCAAATTACGTGCCAAAACAGTCGCAATTTCAATACGCTTTACTTCACCACCGGAAAAACTGTTGTTAATTTCACGATTCAAATAATCCTGTGCGCATAAACCGACATCATACAGAAGGTCGCATAAGTTAATCTCCTTATTATCACCGGTGGCAAGCTTTAAGAGATCCCGAACCGTAATCCCTTTGAAGCGAGCTGGTTGCTGAAAAGCATAACCTATACCAAGGCGAGCCCGCTCGTGAAGTTCCCTAAGCGTGATGTCTAACCCATCCAATAAAATTTGCCCGCTTGTAGGCTGGTAAATTCCCATAATTGCTTTTGCGATGCAAGATTTCCCACCCCCGTTAGGACCCGTCATCACATAAATCTTTTTATCCTGCAAGGTCAGGTTAATGTCTTTGATCAATTCCACCTTGCCTTCTTCACCGTTAATAACAACGCCAACGTTGCTCATTTCCAGCATTTTATCTTCACCCCCTAGTCTAAATTCCCAAATTTACCTTTTTCTGCAAAACAAGCTAAAAAATAGTCCCTCTACGAATAAACTACGTTGCTTTTGCTCCTTCTGGTTTTTTAACTTCCATAGTTAAATACTTTGCATTATTTTGTGAATTTTCTTACTATTTATATCTTAACATAAATTTATGCCAGATTTGACTTTTTTTTCCTAAAATTGCATTTTTTGTATATAATGTTCTTAAAGAATGTCTATCAGCGATTAGAAAGGAGCTATAATCGTGGAGTTGCTCAGAGCAAAAAATGGGTTTTTATGTGATATGGATGGTGTTATCTATACACGCAACTCGCTTCTCCCTGGAGCCAAGAAATTCGTAGAATGGTTATATCACGAAAATAAGAAATTTTTGTTTCTTACCAACAGCAGCAGGAAAACACCAAAGGAACTGCAGCAAAAGCTGGCACGCATGGGACTTGCTGTTGATGAAAGTAATTTTTACACTAGTGCGTTAGCAACGGCAAAATTTTTAAGCAACCAAAAACGTGGTTGCAGTGTGTTCGCGATTGGAGACTCAGGCTTATTTGAAGCCCTTAATGACGCTGGTATTTCAATAAACGAGGTTGATCCTGACTACGTTGTCGTAGGTGAAACAATTAATTATAATTACAGTCTTATCTGCAGAGCTGCAAACTATGTTCTGAATGGCGCAAAGCTCATAGGAACAAACACTGATCTCACCGGTCCTTTAGAAAACGGTATAGCACCAGCCTGCCGTGCCCTCGTTGCGCCAATTGAGCTTACAACCGGCCGCAAAGCATATTATGTCGGCAAACCAAACCCCCTTATGATGCGAACTAGCTTGCAAATGCTAGGTATTCACTCTGCAGAAACCGCTATAATCGGTGATAGTATGGAGACGGACATAATCGCAGGCATAGAAAGCGGCCTTGATTCCGTTCTTGTACTTTCTGGCGTAACAGCACAAAAACATATAACACGATACCCCTACTGTCCAACATTCGTTCTCAACAGCGTTGGAGATATTCCTTTATAGCTGAACAGAGCACTTCAGCAATAAATAAGACAATCACTTTATGTTCCGTCTATAAGGTCGAAACCCATGAAAAAGTGTTTTTTCGGAAGAATTTTCCTAAAGACAAAGAGCACTCAAAATGTTAGAGTTATCTAACATTTTGAGTGCTCTTTGTCTTTATATCTATATTACTGGGTCTATTACCGGCTTCGGTAAAAAAAACGTGCACAAGGCGGTCATAAAAGCAAAAGCCGTAAGAAGCTCCATCGTTGCCGGCAAACCATGAATATCAGCAAAACCGCCAATAAGTGGTACAAATATACCTCCCATACTAAAATAAAGACCTAATGTAACGCCGGAAGCGAAACCAACACTTTTTGCCAAGTAGTTCTGACCCAAAACAACCACCGAGCTGAAAGGTGAAAACATGGCAAATCCAATTGGAATCATCAAAACAAAACAGAGGAAAGCATCGGTTGTTTGCGATAACAATCCAATCATTGGGGCCAAGAGCAAATAACTAAACTGTACTATTTTCAAATAGCCAATTCTATCTGCCAAAAAACCGCCAATAAGTGTAGTTATAACACCAAACATAAACAATAATGTCAAAGCAGAACCCGCTGCTGCAGTAGAAATTCCTGTAACATTAACTAAGTAAAGCGGAATAAAACTTCTTAACCCACAAACTACGATTGAACTAAAGGCAATTAAAAGCGTCAAGCGTGCAAAAGACGGCCAATCGTTTTTGTTCATATTTTTTCTTTCAACATCGTTCGATGTTTCGATATCTTCTAAAGAAGAATTCGCCGCTATCTCTGTCTTCATTTTGGGGCCAATAACAATCAGACTTATTGCCATGATAATTGCCAACAAACCAAAAACCAATGTTCCTTTCATCCCAAAAGCGGTTATTGCCGCAACTGCAATAATAGGTCCAACGGCAAAGCCGCCATTTCCGCCTACGGAAAAAATGCTCAAAGCTGTTCCTCTTTTTGAACCGGAAAGTTTATGAATCATCCGAGCTGCTTCCGGGTGGAAAATCGCGCTTCCGATTCCGCTCACTGTTAAAACAGCAAATATTGCCCAATAATTTTCAAGTAGCCCTGAAAATCCCATTGCGGAACCTGCTAGAAAAATACCTAACGGCATCAACCAAGTTATTGATGTATGATCTGCCAGCCAACCAAAGGTAGGCTGAACCAGAGACGATAAAAAAGAAGAAGCAAACATGAATCCTGCAACCGCACTATAATCCATACCATAATTTAAAATGAAAAAAGGCAAGATAGCAGGCAAGGCCCCCATAGCAATATCGCAGAAAAAGTGTGCTAAAGACACAATGTATACATATTTCTGATTCAAAAAGAGTCCTCCCCATATATGAACAAGATTTTGAAAATAATGAAAAACCAGGCTATTAGATTTGTTTTTTTATTTTGCTTTTGCACAAAATATTAAATCTTATCTTTCAACGCATCATAGCCAAAAATAACATCAAACAATTCCTCTGTTATAGAACTTTGACGCGCTTGATTATAATCCGTATATAAAATATTCAATAAACTGTCTATATTTTTTTCCGCTCGCTGCATAGCCTGCAAACGACTTATATTTTCACTAAGCAGCGAATCCGCACAAGCTCTGCACATGACAATAAACAGGTACTCTTCAAAAAAAAATCTTGTAGCTTCTGGGATATTCGGCAACAATTGAGGTATCATCTTGGTCGGCCATGACTTGCTTCTGAGTTTACTTATCCAATCCTGATCAATTGGCAATAGTTGATGAACCAGCGACTGATAAGCTACCGCAGAAATGGGCTTATTATAAATCATCACCAATCTTGAGAATTCACCTACTTCTTTTGCTTCTACAATATCGACAATAAGCCTGCTGATAAGTTCTACAATTCCTTTAGTTGATTCAGGCACTTGATATATATTTTCCACAGGCATGCTTTCTTTTAACTTTAGAGCAATGCGTTCGCCTACCGGCCAAATTTTCTTTCTGTGTTCTTTGCCAATCTGAGCAAAAACTTTCGGCACCAGATATTCATTAAAACCTCCGACCATTCCTAAATCCGAACCAAAAACAAGGACACCTATTCCATCTTGCTTTTGCTGCTTTGAACCAATGATATTTTCTATCCCACGCTGGTCTAAAATCCCAATTAAACCTAATTCTATTGCTTGCCAGTAGTCGTTCAAAGCCTGATCACTTTTTTCGTACATACCAATATTAACCGCAGCCAAAGTTTTCATATTTTGTACAACTGACTGAAGTTCGGTAGCACTTCTAATCTTTCTTTGGACCCCCACCAGTGTTTGCGCCATCTTTATCCTCCATTTTGTCAATCGCCGAACCTAGTACTTGTAGTATGCTTTTTTTTGTTTCCTCCGTTAGCAATTCGCCGTTCAAAATTTTTTGCTGCGTTTCCTGCGGCATTTTATCAGCTAATTCCAGTACATTCAATTCCGCCTTAGGAACAAGGCTTAGCGGCAAAGCATCAAACAAATTATTGGTTAAAGCCAATAATACGGATATTTGTTTTGGAACAGAAAGCGTGTTATATTGCTGCTGTTTTAAGCATTCGCGAATGCGCCAGCCATATTCTAGCTTTTGCCGTGTTTTTTCGTCCATCCGCGTTCCGAATCGAGAAAACATTTCCAGTTCTTCAAATTGAGAATATGCTAATTTGAGATCTCCAACAACCTTTTGGTAAGCCTTTAATTGTGCCTTAGCACCAATACGTGATACAGATTTTCCGACATCTACTGCGGGAAGAATCCCTTTTTCAAATAACTGTGGAGATAAATATATTTGTCCGTCAGTAATAGATATCAAGTTTGTTGGTATATAAGCAGAAATATTCTGGGATTCTGTTTGAATAATTGGCAAAGCCGTCAATGAACCTCCGCCCTTTTCGCTTTTAAGTCGTGCACAACGCTCTAATAATCTCGAATGCAAATAAAAAATATCCCCTGGAAACGCCTCACGTCCTGGCGGTCGCCTTAGAAGAAGCGATATTTCCCTGTAAGTATCCGCATGATTCGTCAAATCATCATAGACAAGTAAGACATCCATCCCTTGTTCCATAAAATATTCGCCAATGGTTGTTGCAGCATAAGGTGCAATATACCTTAGCCCCGGCGCTTCACTGCCCTCAGCAACCACAACAATAGTATATTCCATTGCGCCATTGGCCGAAAGGGCAGCAACAGTTTTTGCCAAAGATGCACCTTGCTGGCCAATGGCACAGTAAATACATATCACACCTGTATCCCGCTGATTAATAATTGCATCTATTGCAATAGCCGTCTTACCCGTTTGTTGATCACCTAATATTAGCTGACGCTGTCCACGTCCAATTGGTATCAAGGCATCTATAACTTTTATTCCTGTCTGCAATGGTACTTTGACAGGCAACCTGTCCATAATCGGCGGAGCTGCTTTTTCTATCGACATATAGTTTGAAAATAACAATGTTCCCTTATCGTCAAGAGGAAAACCCAAGGGATTGATAATCCTTCCCAAAAGGCTGTTTCCTACGGGAACATCAGCTACCCTACCGGTACGGTGAGCGTCATCACCCGCTTTTAACGTACTGCTTTCGCCCAACATGACAACGCCAATCTCTGTATCTTCAATATTGAGAACAATACCATAGATACCGCCGGGGAACCTGACCAATTCTTCCATTGCTACCGAATCAAGACCTTCTAACCAAGCTACTCCATTTGCTATGGTTCTAATTTTTCCAACTGACTCAAATTCGAAATGAGGAAGAACTTTGTCCTGCCCTTGTCGGAAACTGGAAAAAGTCTGGTACAAGGCTCTTGAAAGGCCATCATTTTTAGTTGCCATCTTTTTGCCTCATCTCCAATACATGTTCGACATTTTTGCGCAAAACTTTCAAATAGTTTGCAATAGACCACACTAACTTTTGCCCGCCAACACTAAGTTCTATGCCACCTATAATTTCCCGATCATTCTCAAAAACAACTACTGCATCATCAGAAAAACGTTGGCGCAATTTTTCCCGCAATAATTCTTGTTGTTCCTTTTCCATTTGGAAAACACTGGTAATGACTAATTTTAATTCATTCCCGCGGTCAAGACCTTTAATAAAGTTAATTTTTTCTTCTGGCATCTCCACTAATTTTCTGACAAAAACATTAATTATTTGTTCCTCCAGATGTGAATCAGCTAAATCAACCAAAAGACGGTTTATAATAGTAAAAATTTCCTCTTGTGTCTTACTTTCCAGTTCTGACAAGAATACTTCCTTGTCATTTTCTAATTTTTGATACCACTGGCCTTTTTTTGTTTGAATTTCTTGTCTCAATTCTTCAAGAGCAATTTTATAATCGTTTTGCGCGTTTTCTCTGGCTTGCCTCAGAAAATCTTTTTCTTGTTCTTTCAATTGCCTGTTTTTCTCTTCAAAATCAAATCTTTCCTTTTCTGCCTCTTCTTTCATGGTCGCAGCCGACGCAACTTCTTCTGCAATTTTAGCCTCGCGTTCTGCCATCATGGAAAGAATCGGCTTATACAAAATTTTTCTCAGCAACAGAATCAAAACAAGAAAATTTACAATCTGCGCCGTCGTCGTAAACCAGTCGATTAACATATTTATCCACCGGCTTTCTCAACGAAATAGTTCCAAAACGGATTAGCAAAAATAAAAATTAAAGAAATTACAAAACAATAAATCGCTGTGGTTTCAATCATAGCAAGACCAACAAATAAAGTACGCGTAATAGTATTAGCCTCATCAGGCTGCTGCGCAATAGCGTTCAAAGCAGTAGCAACAGCTTTAGCTTCTCCTAATGCAGGTCCAACGCTGCCTATCGCAAGAGTTAGGCCAGCAACAACTATTGAAGCTACAGCAACAATTACAACCTCATTCATAACCATTCCTCCTTTTCTATGCATCTTTGCCGCTAACCCCGGCAGCAATATATACCATAGCCAAAACAGTAAAAATATATGATTGGACAAAACCAGTTAACAAACCTAGCAGTTGAAGAGCTACAGGAAACACAAGCGGCGCTACTAGTAAAATAATACCAATAATCATAGTACCGCTGGACATATTTCCAAACAATCTAACCGCCAGCGCAAGAGTTCTGGATAAATCCGTAATAATATTGAACGGGAGCATAAGGATATTCGGCTGAATATAACGCTTTAAATATCCTAATAAACCTCTCTCACTGATACCATAAAAGTGTACGGCAAAAAAAACACAAGCGGCCAGAGCTGCGGTAGTGGAAAGAGAAGCCGTTGCCGGCACATAACCAGGCACTACGCTCAGAAAAGCTGACGAAGCCAGAAACAAAAATAATGTTGCCAATAGGCTCAAATATTTTTCCGGTTTTTTCAAACCAACTTCCTCAATCTGCTTCAGCACGAATATTACCAATATTTCCAGCAAATTACGCCATCTGGCCAGATTATAATTAGTACCCAACCCGCGTGTTATCAGCCACGAACATATAGCAAGTATAAGCATAGTAACCCAGGTCATTATCAAGGTTGTATTTATCTTTATAAATCCATACTGCCAATAAATTGTCGCATCCGGCGTTATATTCACTATCTCACACCCTTTCCTTTTTATTCTCTATTTGCAAGATAGCGTACTAAAATTATTCTCATAATTAGAAAACCAGCGCTATAGCCTGCAACCCGCAGCAAATCAAATTTTGTTGAAAAATACAATAACAACAAAACAAGTACTGTTCGAAGCAAATAACTTTGCAGAAAAAACAGTTTTGGTTTGGAAACAACCGGCAAATGCGAAACAGTATACCAAAGGCCGCCAAAAAATATTCCGCCGGCCAAAGCCCCCACCACTACGGCTAGTAATAAAAGAGGAAGTTCACTCATTATCTTCACCTTCCTCTTCTATATTTTTACGTTCCTGCTCAACCCAACGCCAGGCATTAAAACAGCCAACAGCCAAACCAGCCAGCATTAAAGCCAATGCCTGCGATAATGCTTGTGGGAAATGTCTGTCCAGCCATAGTCCTGCAGCAGCCCCTACGAGTGTTGGAACAACCACCAACCAACCGATGCTGCCAACTACTCCCAAATATAACCACTTATTTTTTCTGCGCTGTTGAGCTTTATATTTTCTCTTTGCCGACTTTTCAATTTTTTCGCTAAGTTTTTCTCTGTTTTCTCCCTTTTGTAAGTTGTCTTGTTTGGTATTATTCATAATTTTTCAACTCCACAAAGCGGCGCACAAGCTCATTTTGCATCCTTGTCAAGGCCACACGCACCTGCTTTTCTTGCTCGTCTTGTTGACGGAACTCCATATCTATACGCGCTCGAAGTTCGTGTAAATCGTCACCTTTTACAACGCGTCTGACAGCTATAATAACTTCAAACCCCATTTTCACCATAATTCCCATATCTAATGCCAAATATTCCTCTTGTCCTATGTCTGTTTCATAAACTAATACACCTGGAATCAAAGGAACAACACAATCCAGACGGCGAGGCAAAATACCCATGAACCCTTCTCTTGCAGGTAACACGAGTCTTTTAACACCATTTTGTTCCAAAAACACTTGATGAGGCAAAACAACTTTTAACTGCATTCTGCCATCATTCATACAACACCGCCTCATTTTTGTCATAGTCTAAACTACTTGCTAGCCTCATCAATTGATCCAATCATATAAAAAGAACTTTCCGGCCAATCTGCATATCTATCTTCCAAAATACCTTCACAACCATCTAATGCCTCTTCCAAACTTACTGTTTTACCTTTAATTCCAGAAAAAGGCTCTGTTGTTACAAAGGGCTGGGTAAGAAATCTTTCTAATTTTCTGGCCCGATACACTATCTTCTTGTTTTCTAACGAAAGTTCTTCTATGCCCAACATTGCAATTATATCCTTCAATTCTTCATATTCTGCCAACGTCCTTCTTATTTCCTGCGCTATTTGGTAATGACGTTCTCCCACTATAGCTGCAGAAAGCATCTTTGATGACGATTTCAACGGATCAATTGCGGGATACAACCCCTCACTGGCTTTTTTGCGTGACAAAACGACTGATGCTGACAAGTGTGAAAACGTGTTAGTAACTGCCGGATCTGTAAAATCATCTGCCGGAACATAAACAGCTTGAATAGAAGTAATCGCACCTGAAACCGTGCTGGCAATCCTGTCTTCAAACTGAAAAAGCTCCGTGCTCAGCGTAGGCTGATATCCAAGGCGGGAAGGCATTTGGCCCATTAAACTTGATATCTCCGAGCCAGCCTGAATAAAGCGGAAAACATTATCAATTAATAGCAATACATCTTTGTTTTCATCATCACGAAAGTACTCTGCCATAGTCAACGCGACATTGCCAATTCTGAAGCGACAGCCAGGCGGCTCATTCATCTGACCGAAAAGTAAAACCGTATTCGGTAAAACTCCTGCTGCTTTCATGTCATGATATACTTCCTCGCCTTCACGACACCGCTCGCCGATTCCACAAAATATTCCAACACCTTGCTGTATCCTGCGAATATTGTGTATCATCTCAGTAAGCAAAACCGTTTTACCTACTCCTGCGCCGCCGAATAGTCCTGCTTTTCCACCACGTTCCAAAGGGGCCAGAATATCAATTGCCTTAATACCAGTTTGAAAAATTTCGTTTTTGACCGAACGGCTTGAAAGTTTTGGCACCGACCCATGAATAGGTCTCCATTCAGGAACGCTAAGATCGCCGTAATCATCTATGGGATGACCAAAAACATCAAACATACGAGACAAAACACTACTGCCAACCGGTACTTTAAGCGGCATTCCAGTATCATAAACCACCATCCCTCTCGATAAACCTCGAGTTGGCGTTAGTGCAATACCTCGAACACGACTAGAAGAAAGATGTGCCAAAACTTCAATTGATACAGAATTTTCTTTTCCTGTTTTTAATATATTATTAAGAGCTGGCATTTGTTCAAGAAACTCCACATCAACAACCGTCCCCTGAAGACTCCTAATAGTGCCTATATTGGTATAAGAATTTTCTGTTTTGCTTACATACGTCAAGCTGACCGCCACCCTCCTGCACGCCTAAATATAATTTCGCCAATTTTCTAACAATTCCTTCTTGTCTAGTAATTCTCTATATTGGCAAGTCTTATCAAGTAGATAATGCTCAATCTCTATTACCAGCAAATGGGCGCAAAAAAAGTCCCAGTCGATTGACTGGGACTTTAATGCCAAATTAGCGTTTGTTAGCTTGGAAACAATCTCTGCAATAAACAGGACGATCGTTGCTTGGACGGAAAGGAACTTGAGTTTGGCAACCGCAACCTGCGCATGTTACATCGAACATTTCGCGTTGTTGACGTTGTTGATAACCGCCATTGCTACCGTTTCTTTGTTGTTTTTTTGCTGCTCTGCATTCAGGGCAACGGCCTGGTTCGTTGGTGAAACCTTTTTCTGCATAGAAATCTTGTTCAGATGCTGAAAAAATGAAGTCTGCGCCGCAATCGCGACATGTTAAAGTTTTGTCTTGTGCCATTATAATATAGCCTCCTCAAATGTATTACTCAGAAATTTTCGATTCAATCGAACAATCATAAGAACTTCCCGTGTATAAACACATTTTGAGAAGGGCCAATTTCGTTGTATCTTATTTCCAATTAATTTATTATACTACATATTCTTTCAATAAACAACCATATTTTTTTTGCAAATACAATTATTTTCAATTTTCGTTAATAATTACTTGAAAAAACAAGACTTACCAATAAATTCTCTTAAAATCGAATTTAGCGGTATTTCCGCATCGGTTAAGGGGGCAAAATATGACAACAACCTGATGATACGACGGGCTTCCATATGCTCTGGATATTCCGGCCCTATAGCCTCCAGTAGAGGTACCGCAAAATTTCGTAAGACAGCCATTTCATAAATCAGCGCTGAATTAAACATTACATCGGCATCTTCAGAATATGGGAATATATTTTTTTCTTCCCCTCTCATAACTGACGGCCACATTTGCAAAGTATCAATGGCAGGACGATTTCTGAATTGACTGTCCCTGACTATCCTGCGGATAAGACGGGCGTCAGTAGTAGGTATCCGGCTGTGCTCGTCAATAGCTATCTGCGTCATAGCACTGATATGTATTTTAACCTTATTATGTCTTGGCACGCTCTCGGTAAGTTTTTCATTAAGGGCATGGATACCTTCAATTACAACTATCTTTCTTTTGCCTATTTGAGCCCTTTTTCCTGATGGAACCTGCTTGCCGGTACTAAACTGAAAATGCGGCAATTCTATTTCTTCGCCTGCCATCATGCGCTTTAGGTGTTCGTTAAATAGCGCTACATCAATGACTTCCAAGGATTCTAGATCAAGTTGTCCGTTTAATTTAGCCATTTTTTCACGGTCTATAAAATAGTCGTCTAAAGAAATTTTGATTGTGTTGATGCCAAGTACCTTAAGCTGTATACTCAGCCTTTGAATAAAGGTTGTCTTGCCGGATGAAGAAGGTCCGGCTACCAAAATTATTTTAAAGCGATTAATGTTAGCTGCTATGTAATCCGCAATTTCAGCAAATTTTTTCTCATGTAGTGCTTCTGCCATTAAAATAACGTCGTTAATTTCGCCTTCCTTCACATATTCATTTAACCGGCCAATATAATCGCATTCTACAATCTCGGCCCAGCGTTCAGCTTCCAAAAAAACCTTGGCCAGCTTAGGCATCTCAACAAAATCCGGCAAGGCTTCCGGTTCCTCTTGCAAAGGATATCTGAGTATCATGCCTGGTTCATAATACATGAGTTGAAATTTTTTCAGATAACCGGTACTAGGAACCATAGTACGATGAAAGTAGCCATAGCCATCACCACAATAGTACATATTTATGGTTTTTCGGTTCATTTGTTTCATTAATTTTACTTTTTCATTTTCACCTATTGCTTCAAAAAGAGTAATTGCTTCTTCAAGTGGTACAGTCTTTTTTACAATGGACAGATCTTCTTTAACAATTTCCCACATACGATTTTCAACAGCTTTTACGTCATGTTCGTTTAATGGATAGTCCAAATAGAATTCACAATACAAGCCTTTGCTTAAGGAGTGTTGAACAATAACCTTGCCATCAGGGAAAAGATCTCTGGCAGCTAAAACCATTATGAATATCAAACTTCTCTGGTATACCTTAAACCCCGTTTCGGTAGACAAATCCAAAAAATCAACATTGCAACTCTCTGTGATAGGTGTTGACATATCTTTGATATCATTATTAATAATCGCTGCTACGATAGGTGTATCGTGAAATTTTGAAAATGCCTTACTCATTTCGAGTAAGGTTGTGCCCTTCTCATAGCCATAGTATTCGCCATTAATATTTACGCTAATATCATTTGCTTTCATCACAACACCCCATTTATATAGCCTTTTTATTTTTTACATATAAACATATTGGAGCTGCACCTACAGTTGCCCCCTTAACTTGATTGTAGAATAATCTCTTAATTTAAGCAACAAAAAACGATAGCGCATGGGCCAAAAAGGAATAACCCTTCTGTTTCCAAGCGCCATCGTAAATAATATGAACATATTAAATTTTTAATAAAAGGTTTTCAGTTTAAGGCGAAGACCACCTTTATTATAAACGGTTTAAGCATTCCTAATCTGAAAAATTTCTTTTATCAGTAGAATTAAGCACTTGCCTCAGAACTTTCTTCCCGTTTTTTGTTCATAAAGGTTGCCTTCAGGAACAAGAAGAAGCAAATTGCACCAAACACGAAACCAGCTGGATAACTAATGCTGACAGGCAGCTTCAAACCTTCCGGAGCCTGCATAATATAGGTGAAAGTCACAACTGACATAAATGTTGCCGGAATAGCAGCAATCCAGCAATAAGGCTTATCCGAATGTTCTTTATAAAGATACACGGCTCCCGCCCAAAGTACAAACATAGCAAGAGTTTGATTCGTCCACGCAAAATATCTCCAAATGATTGCGAAGTTCATTTGGGATAAAATAGCGCCTACACCGAGAAGTGGCACAGCCAAATAGAGACGGCTGACACTTTTCACTTGATCTAGTTTTAGCCAGTCAGCCAGCGTCAAGCGAGCACTGCGAAAAGCAGTATCACCAGACGTAATCGGACAGGCAATAACGCCAATCATAGCCAAGGCACCACCTACACTGCCCAAAAGAGTAAAGGAAACATCATATACAACGCCGCCAGGTCCGCCAGCTTTAAGTGCCGCAGCCAAACCCCCGGTGGAATTGTAGAAAGCAACACCGGCTGCTGCCCAAATTAACGCGATAATGCCTTCTGAAACCATAGCTCCATAAAATACCCTACGGCCATGTCTTTCGTTCATCAAGCATCTGGCCATCATAGGCGACTGCGTTGAGTGGAAACCTGATATGGCTCCGCACGCTACTGTTATAAACATCAACGGCCAAATTGGCAACCCTGTCGGATGCATGTTGGTAAGTGTCAACTCTGGCATGTTATAACCCTCAAGAACGATTCCGCCGCCAACACCTACAGCCATAATAATCAGGCAAATGCCAAAAAACGGATATATTCTGCCAATAACCTGATCTATTGGCATGAGAGTAGCCAGGAAATAATAGATAAGAATAATGCCTAACCATAACATAAAGTTCATGCCTGTCAGCTTCACTAAAAGCATTGCAGGACCTGTCATGAAAACTGTTCCTACCAATACCAGTAAGACTACTGAAAATACACGCATGACAACTTTCATCTGTGGTCCAAGATATTTGCCAACGACCTCAGAAATACTGGCTCCATTGTTGCGGAGGGAAATCATACCGGACAGATAGTCATGAACTGCACCGGCAAAAATCGTGCCAAATACGATCCAAAGGAAAACGACAGGGCCCCAAAGAGCTCCCGCTATAGCACCGAAAATAGGCCCAAGACCAGCTATATTCAAAAGTTGAATTAAAAAAACTTTTGCCGTTGACATCGGAACGTAATCTACACCGTCCTTGTGTTCAATTGCCGGCGTAGTTTTGTCCGTAGGTGAAAATATGCTATCTACAAATTTGCCGTACACCATATAGCCGATAATCAAAAGAGCCAGGCACGCAAAAAAAGTTACCATTCAAGTTCCCTTCTTCCCCTTAATTACATAATTATAATTCCGAAAAACTTTGTGAAAATTCCTTAATTCTTAAAATTCTGTTTTTTAAGAAAATTTATCTGCAGTTTGTACATGCCCCACCCCCATATTAAGATTCATCCAACCGCAATAAGCATGCTGACAATGCGGAATCACTAAATTAAAACTATCCTTTTTCATCGAGTTTGTCAAGTATTTTACTAGAATTGAGGACGAAATAATCAAAAAGTATAATGTATTAATTATTTAAGGCATTCACAATTATTATCCATAATTACTTTTAAGAAAATATTTTTTTTGTCGTATTGAACTGGTTCCTTTTATTTTTTTGACTCATTGTTAAGGGCCTATTCGCTTATAACAGCATGAGAAAAACGCGCCTAATGTCGTTTCCATGTCGACATTAGGCGCGAAAATACTTATTAGATGTTTATTATTTTACAACTACCCAACACTTTTTGTAGAAATATCTTTCTTTGGGCTGCTCTTCGGAACCGTTTGCATGATTGCAACAATTGCAATCAATGTCATAAGAACATTAAACAGCAAGGCCACGGCAGCAGCAAAACGAACTTCGATATTATCAGTGCGTCCAATGAATAACTCACCCCAATAGACAACATGTCCGCTGCTAAGCCCTGTAAATAAGGCCGCGGAGATTGCCACACCAAAGGCCGCGCCGAGAGAAGAAGCCATCTTGTAGATACCTGCCGCCGAACCTACTTGGTTTTGTGGTACATTTGACAGAGCTGCATCAGTAGAAGGAGTTGCGTAACAACCCAAGCCGATGCCAAAAAGTGTAAATCCGATAACAGCTGCAATCATATACTGCCAAGCATAAAGGAAGCTGAGACTGGTTAAAAATATGCCCGTTGCAGTAATACTGCAACCTAGCAGCATGGGTTTACGAGGTCCCCATTTTTGCAGCAATTTTTCGCCAACACGGATAGTAGCAAGTATAGCAATAAGGTACCCTAATGTAAGCATACCAGCTTCAAAGGAAGAAAGTCCCGCACCCTTTTGTACAAGGGTAAGCGCAACAAGTAACGTTCCAGCCGCACCATTAAGCAGGAAGTTAGATAGGGTTGCACCTGCATAGGTGCTATTGTTGAATAGTTTGAAATCAACAAATGCATTGGATTTGGTCGACTCTATCTTAAAGAAAAAGGCTGCTGCAATTATGAATACCACTGAAAGCACAATGATTAAGCTACTAGTCCAACCAAGCTTAGAACCCTGTCCGATAACAACATTTATTGAAACCATAGCAACCATGAAAGCAATTAAGCCGGACCAGTCGAAATTGTGACGTTCACCGGTTTGTTCAACCTTACTCTCCGGAGTCGAACGCATCAATAGATAACTAATTATTGAAATGACGATTGACATCCAAAAAATCCAGCGCCAGCCAATAGTCGAAGCAACAGCACCGCCAAAAAGTGAGCAAAGTCCTGAGCCGCCCCATGAACCTATGGACCAGAAGCTAACCGCACGTTGACGCGCAGGTCCTTCATAATATGCTTTCAGCAATGCCAAGGTAGATGGCATTATACATGCTGCTGAAAGACCCTGGATAATGCGGCCAATCATAAGAAACGCAACGGTACCTGTAGGAGAAACAGCGATTAAAAGAGAGCCAATTGCACTGAGCACGATTCCAATCAAAGCAACTTTTACACGCCCGATGCGGTCTCCCAAGCCGCCCATAACAACAATAAAGATTCCTGAGAAAAGAGCCGTAATACTAACTGCTATATTGCTCCAATTCTCATCGATACCTAGGTCTGCACGCATTGCAGGTGCAACATTAAGTGTGGTTTGCGCAAATAACCAAAAGGTAATAACGCCCAAAACTATACCCAAAAGCAGTTTGTCGTCTCCCTTATAACCAACTGCGCCACTTGATGCAACATCCGCTACTGAATTATTATTTTTGTTCGTCATAATCATTAACTTTTCTCGCTTTCCTTGGCTAACCATACACCGGCCGCCGCCAACATTGTTTCAATTCCAGTTTGCAGAGTAGGATTCAATACAGGTGCCCAAAAAGGTGAATGAGGCCCAGGCAGATGGCCAACAGTTCCCTCTTGCACCGCTTTGTCGTATTTGCTTGGATCACACCCACCAACAAACCAATACATATAAGGAATTTTCCAAACTTTTCCATAACGTCCAAAGTCTTCACTTGCACCCAATGGCGATGTCTCGCTCAAACGATCACCAAAGTGAGTACGAAATGCAGCAGCTACCTTTTTTGTCACTTCTTCATCATTGACCGTAAGAGGGAAATTATTAATTTCTTCAAATACTGGATCTTTGGGCACATTCGAAGCACGAGCCTCAGAGATACATATCCTTTCAATTGCCTCAAGTACATGCTTGCGCACTTCTTCGTCTGTGGTTCTGACATTCAGTTTGATATAGGCCTCAGCAGGTATAATGTTTTCCGCTGTGCCAGCGTGGAATTCTCCAACAGTAACAACAACCTGAGACTGCGGTGAAACCTCTCTCGAAACAATGGTCTGCAAACGCAAAACCGCGGCTGCTGCCATAACCAAAGGATCAACGCCCTGATGCGGCATCCCACCATGGGCACCTTTGCCAAAAAAGCGAACCAATAAACTATCGCCAGCTGTAAGCGTTTGACCGGAACAATAGGCTACCGTACCAGCACGAAACTGCAGTAGATGCTGCCCCATAATGACGTCAGGTTTGGGAAGAAATTCGATAAGGCCGTCGTCTATCATCTTTTGCGAGCCCTCGCCGGTTTCTTCAGCTGGTTGAAAGACAGTTACCAATGTTCCACGCCAAAACTCACGTCCTTCTGCTAATACCTTCGCGACACCAAGCAGCCACGCCGTGTGCATATCATGTCCACAGGAATGAGCAACAGGTACCGTTTCATCTTTACGATTAACTGCCTCTTTGGTGCTTGCATAGGACAATCCTGTTGCTTCTCTCATTGGCAGAGCATCCATGTCTGCCCGCAACATTACTGTCGGGCCGTCTCCATTTCTCAAAATACCTACAACTCCAGTGCCTCCGACTTGTTCCTTCACCTCAAAACCGTCTTTGCGTAACTGCCTTGCTACAATACCTGCCGTACGCACCTCTTGCAAAGGAAGTTCAGGGTGTTGATGCAAATCCTTATAAATTGATTCTGTTAACGGTAAAACTTGTTCAATCTTTTTAGAAAACTGAAGAATAAACTTCGACATGATATTCCTCCTTTTATAGATTTTTTTGTATTATTGCAGTAATAAAAAATACAGAAGTAATTTATAGCTTTATTTTAGCAATATTAACGCAACTATTACTTTAATGCGATTATAATACAACTATCAATTAAGTGCAAGAGAAATTTATAATATTTTTTTGCCATTTTTCAAAAATATTAGTTATCAAAAGAAAAAGCTATCGACCGATCCCGAATGGGGATCCTTATGTCGATAGCTTAATGTTAACTATATAATTATCAAGGCAATTCAGAAAGTGGTTGCACCACTTTCTTTGCTTATTACGTATAATATTAAATTTTATGAATTTAGTCGATATAACTTGCCCGGTCTGCCCCGTGTCGCCGCAAATTCCTCGCCGGCAACAACAACTAACCCTGCAGAACAAAGACCGCTGAGGATACGACGAATATTTTGTTCAGTAACAGATAGCTGGCTTGCCAGCTGAGCCACTGTAAAAGTTTCCGACTTCATTCGTTCTAACGTAGCTTCTATTTTCCGGAAGGTCTTAATCCCCACCGCTGCTTTATGCAGCTTTTCCAGCAATTCTTCATCATTGGAATAATAATCGTAACTCACTTGCTTTTCATGACTGGCTGCTTCAACAATGCCGCCATCATCACGTATAATTACCAGTCCGCCGTCCATTTTTTCATCAATGTTACGAAGCGCACGATAGGCATTGAATTCCGCATGGGAAACAGTTTCCCCAAAACCAACGCCCGCTCTAACCGAAACGTCAAAGTTAATGGCTATTCCCATCTGTTGTATCGTCTCTCTGAGCATGGTCAGTTCCTGTTCAATGGCACCTCGGGAACTAAAGATCTCATACACGCCACTACCCTTTTCAAGCAAGTAGCCATTCAAACTGTTGCACAAAGGCAGCAAGACACCCTTAAGTTTCCATTCCAAATTTTGCAGCATCGAGAGCGACTTAGCCTTCTCAATAAGCTCTTCATATTGATTGAGGGCAATTATTACAGAGCCGACCTGCGTGGTTTTAAAATACGATGTTTTTACTTTTTCAGTAATTATTTTTAGAGACTGATAAATTTCTTGTTTCGTCAATGTCAGCGCGTAAACAGGCACGCCTTGTTCCTGCAATTTGAGAAAGACAGCCCGCAAAGCTGTTACGGCGCCATCTGTCTTGCCCTCCTGCCACAATCTCAGATGAAATTGCGTAATTTCTTCCAAATCGTATTGCTTATTATAATACTTGATGTAAACTTCATCTAAGGGAAGACCTGTCTCCTTAATCGTCTGTTCAATGTCCATCAAGGATTCAAACATATCCACCGATATTCTGGGCACACTTGTTCCATTTTTAAAAACAACCTGCAGGCAGTTAATATATAAGCCTGCGCCGCTAGATTGGCAGAAGGATACGTTGTCTTCGGTTTCAAAATGTTCTTTCGCGATGGCGTAAGGCAAAGGCCCTGAGAAGAGCCAGCCGTCTACTTTTCTTTTGTTCGTGTGCAAAATTTCAGGCATTTCCTTTTCGCTTTCAAAAGGCAAAGGAACGAATTTGATACCATCTTCGAACTCTCGGCTAACAATCATAATACGTTCTACCGACTGTGTCGCACCAATAATGCCAATCTTGTATTTCATTCAATTACTCTCCCTTGATTTCAGTTCGTAAATTTACCTTTCTATGCTTTCCTGCAAAATCCTGCTAGTTAGAAAAATCACCTAAGGCATTCCCTTGTCCTGCGTCCATAAAAATATATGTTCCAGAGCGTATTTCGGTTATTCTTTCTAAAATATCCAATTTCACCAAAGAAGGGTTAGCTCCGATGCTGATGGAATCAATTTCAATACCGGATACATACAGCATGCCTCGCAAAATTATTCCGAAATGGAGTTCAGTTTAGCATAATCATCCCACTTTATCAGTCCACGGCAACATTACTGCTTCGTAAAACTAATCCCCGAAAAAATCAGTTTTTCGCCGTCAGCCTCCTGCCGAACCGAGATCGTTTCCATCATCCGCCAACCTAAAGCATAAATCACTGCCTCCCGATCCGAAAACGGATATAACACCACCTCCCCCAATTGAGCCTCCTTCGTATCAGTTTTCAGGCTCATCATCAGGAACCCTTGTTTGTTTACCTTCAATTCCAAAGAATCTATTTCCAGCAACTGGTTTTCCTCATCATTAGTGCGGTAAACTCCTTGTCGGTTCCTCCAAGCTTCAGGCAACTTGTAATCGCTAATGCGTTTGCCGACTGCTGGTACTTCGCTGCCCAACTGGACAAAAACAAAATCCTCGTCATTAATGGTGCGAAACGCAATGCGCATATCTTCCAACTTCGGATGAGGCAGCGGCAATATACCCCACAGCCGATACTCAGGTCGAAGCCAGCCATTTTTATCAGGAAGAAGGTTCACCTTGTTCCCTTCCAGTTTGGCCACATATGACCCCTTCCGCGGTTCCTGCACTTCGAGCATGCCGATAATCGTGCCATAGTTACCGGCATAACTTGCCGGTAACTGCAAAGCATCCGGCAGCGATAAAACTTCATGCGCCGATTTTACCGTTGGCGGTAAGAGACCGCGATAGACCGCTACCGCTCCTTTGAGCAATTGTTCGGCGATAAGGCTCACCCGTTCATCGGCTCCCGCTGAATTGGCTAAAACGACAACAGCAATTTTATACTTTTTTACGCCCATGACATTTGCATGAAACAAATGCATGTGCCCGCTGTGAGTAAAATCGTCGCCAACATAAGCTAGAGCAGGATTTTTAAGAAAAAACTCGTAACCAATCTTAAAATTTCCATCTAAAAGCACCGCATCATTTTGTGCTGTAAACATTTTACTAACCAAGCCAGACGGCAATACCTCTTTCCCACCATAAACACCGTCATTTAAAAGCATAATCATCATTTTGCCAAGATCATTCACGCTGGTATAAAGATTTCCAGCCGGTACATCCCTTATCTCAACATCCTTTTCCATCTGCCCTTTTATGTTATAGCCCTGAGACAACTTCCGCAAAATGTGCTGTTGAGGACGATACGATGAGTTCACCATTTCCAAGGGCTGTAATACAGATTCTTGCATAACAGTCTCGTATTCGGTTCCGCTGATACGTTCCAGCATAACCCCCAACAAGTTTGCGCCGAGATTACTATAAGAATGAATCGTCCTCGGCGGATATGCAACATATTCTTCAGCCAACAAAGAAACCACACTCTGAAAAGGTGCGGGCTTCTCTCCCCACATCCCTTTCACGATATCACTAGGTAATCCGGAATGATGGGTCATCAGTAGATGCGGAGTAAATGCCTGTTCTGTCACAAATCGCGACTTCACCTTCAGTTCCGGAATATAGTTTTTGATTGGTGCGTCAAGATCCACCTTTCCAGCAGCTTTGTACTGCAGAACCGCAATAGCGTTAGGGATCTTGGAGATTGAGCCAACACGATAAACCGTATCCGCAGTTGCAAGTTTATTAGTTTCCCGATCTGCATACCCATATCCTTTAGACCATACAATGCGGTCACCAACTATGATCGCAGCGCTAAGACCCACAATATTGTTACGGTCCATCTCATCCATAATCAGTTCAGAGGCATATTTCTCCAAAGCCGTATGATTTCCTTGGTGAAGCTCAGGAAGCGGCAATGGCTGTACCACCTGAGAAGACCCAAATATCAATCCGCCAATCATCCTGGTTGCCAGAAAAAGAAAAACAATGAGCCAGGCCCCGTCCAATACTCTTCGTTTGTTCGTCACTCTTCCAATCTTTTTCCTCAGCGACATGCCTGCTCCTCCTTGCCGCAAAAACCCGTAATTATCATAGCATCAACGATAATTTAGTCCGCAAACGTAAGTAGCATTTCTTCACTTTCATTTCGGTGGCAAACAAGATAGTTGTCGTATCAACGGAATATTTCCGGCAAAAGTTTGTTCTGTTCTTTTTTTATGTTCTCTTCCAGCCTCTTTTTGGTTTCTTCCTTGATACTTTCTGTATTAAATGCAGGTTTTCTCAACGGATTAAGCCGTTCTAAAACCTCCTTTGACAACTGTTCAGGATAAATGGTTCCAGCAACTGTTTCCATGGCAATGTTAGAGAGCTCTGTTTCCGCTCCTCGTCTAACAAAATTTCCCGTCATCGTCAGAAAAGGAATCCCATAGGCCTTGCCATCGCGAATTAAAAATGTTCCTTGGGTCACAGCCGCTTCGCCCTTTCCGCTTACATGGCCACTGAAGCTAAGAGGTCCTTTCACATCCTTGTCCGTTAACCGGGAACTATCAAGTCCTTGTCCGGACGCATCCAGTTCGTAGCTTTCATCCTTTACCAGGACCGCACCTTCAGCCCCCACTGTTCCTTGAAAGGCAGAACCGTGAACATCTTTCAGCAGCAGACGTGTTCCAACATATTGAAAGTTCCCAACTATTCTATCTATCGGCATACTGCTAAAAGTTGCTTGTGGAATGCTGAAACTACCAGAAATATCCGGTTCAGTCAAAGGTCCAATTACTTTTAACTGGCAGGATATCGGCCGTTGCACAGCTAGCCCGGACATAAAGGCGCTCGGATCAAGATCAGGAACGGAAAAGACAGCATCTATTCCTACCACGCCTTTCGGCCAAGTCAGAATTCCTTGTCCTGATGTCTTCTGTCCGGAAATGATGAAACTCATATCCGATAATTTAATCCCGTCCTGATTGCCGTTAAATTGTCCTTGGCCACTTGTGATATTTTTCTTGCCAGTCACTTTTAGACCGGAAAAAGCCCCTTCCGTCTTCCACTTCGCAATGCCTTCGGCGTCCCTTTCTGTAGTCATCGTCAGCTCTGTTATTTTACCCTCTTCCAGGCTAACATCTTGAATAGGCGGTATAGCATCACGGAATTCGGGCAAATTGAGATCTTTGCCCTTAATGGAAATCATTGAAAATTGGCCGTTATTCCAATTACCATCAATATTCAGACTGGCTTGACCTATTTTCCCTTTAAAGCTAAGGCCAAGATCAGGGTACGCCTGGAAATCGATAGTCCCGCTCGCCCCCTCAATAGTTTTTGACAGCAGAAGTACTTTGCCATGTATCTTTCCCGATAAGATTTGCAATTTCCCCTGAAATTTATTTTCTGTGCTTTGATCCTCTTTAATAAAATTTTCCCAGTTCCAATGACTATTTTCTTCCAGCGCCCATATTTCCGCGCCCTCCGCTGTTATGTTTTCAATTCGCGATATGCCAAAGTTCGCCTTTGTCAAATCAGACCAATTGTACTGCAGCTTTACAATAGGAAGACGTGCCAATAAATCTCCTTTTTGGGAATAGAGCGATACATCTTTTATATAAACCCAACCAAAGAGCGACAAATCTACAGTTCCAACTTGAACCCGCCCATTAACATCTTGGCTGTAGCGGTCTACTATGTAATCCTGCAATGCCTGCCCTACCCTCGCCGCAAACATAAACCAAGAAAAACTAAATAAACCGATTACTACAAATAAAATCGCCAATAATCTCCGATGCTGAAATAACCATGTTCTCATATTTTCGCCTCCACACTCACAAAGCAATTTATCCAAAGGTACAATTTGCATCACATGACAATTTTTACTTTCATAAAAAAAAAAGACTGCCAGGGCGAACAAAATTTATCCAGTACGCCCTGCAGTCATGAGCCCAATTTCCGCGGCTTTTAGACCCACGGCTTTGCATCCTCGCCTTTCGACAAGTTTGCTAAATAGTACCCATCAAAAACTCTCTTTGATTGTGTTTACATTTTATCATAAAGAACCTTTCTGTTCAATTTTTAAAAACCATTCTTATTTTCCGGATATTGTGAACTTTTTTTGCAGCAGTCTTTTACTAACTCTTATGACAGCCAAAATGGCAATTATGAAAAACAATGGACACCCCTTGAATATCGTTCATAATTTGAGAACAACAGTGTGTGCATCGAATTTTTGAAATAATCAAAACAAAGATGCTTTTTCTAAAAATAAGTATAAAATATCTTAGTTGTTTTACTGTAATAACCGAAACAAATTTCTTTTAATCGGTTCAATAATTACATGTTGATTACCTTAAACTAGTCAAAAATTTTTTTCTTGAAAATATACTCATTAACTTCAACACCCAAGGCCGTTGCAATTCTTTGACATTTTGCCTTCAATAAAAAATATATTTCTCGCTTAGTATCTGATAAAGCTTCAAAATTTCCTTGTCCCTTACTGATTATAATGTCAGCACTATCAAAAATATTTTGAAAAGCTTCACTACAGGAATCAAGTACTGCCCCCGGTGCTCCGCAGCCAGTTGAAAAAACTGTTGCATAATTATGCATGCCAGCTTTAACAGCATCTTCAAAAGTAGCATCATTTATAATAGGGGCTTCTCTCACAGCATAATTCAAAATGCATTCAGCAGAAAGCAATTCAACTAAGAATTTATCAAAAACAACCTCTCCCGCGTTATCACCTATAATCAAAATATTCTTGGCTTTTGCAAGAGTTTTTTCAAAGGCATCAATGTCGCAGATTGCAAAACTTTTTGCAAATTCTCCTTCAAAACATGATTCAATCTTCAAATCTTTGTAAATTGCAGAATCCATAACATTACCGATTGCGGAAACCTTCAATGCTTTAAGAAGTAAATTGCCCTCATTTAAAGCCAAGCTTCTGATTAATGGTTCAAGTTTGAGTGCCGCATCAATATCCCTTGATTTAATCGAAGCATATGGGTCTTCGACTCCTGAATGTCTCTTCACTATTAAATGCATATCCTCACATAGCTTTGGCGAACACTCATAACTTCTGTAATTCTCTAATTTTTTTATCGCATCATCCATGATGTTTGCCTGAACAGCTTCGTCGCTTGTCGACATGCAGGCAGCCTCTAATACTTGACGAAGCATGCAAGGCAAACAGTCCAATAATATTTTCATCAAATTTTCCCTCTCGGCATACCTATTTTAGCTTATTGCATCCACATAAATTAGAGATTGTAACATCCATGGTAAAGTTACAAACATCATCCATTTTTACATAAATATCTGTAATTAATTGAAGCACTTTGCTTTTTTCACCTCTTACAACAGTCGAAAGTATCCCTGTGTCATTTTCTAATCCCGAAGACTTGATAATATCAATTACTTGTCGAATTTCTGCCAAGTAATTACTGCTTCCTATCGGTATAAATGATATCTGACACGAAGCAATTTTCTCTGCAATGTTCACGTGCATCCCCTCTTTTTCCGACAATTCATGTCATAGTGAAATTAATAATTGCTATCCTGCTGACCTTATTCTTCAATTCTGAACCTCCAAGCACAGAACCATTCTTCCGGATGAGCATCCGGCGGGCAACCTATACATTCTGCTTTAATTCTTGCATCAATGCCTCTGGCAAAATTGGTATATTCAACAAGTCCTGCCGACTTGCAGGGGTAATCATCCATCCCTTTACTTTTCCTCGCCGTTTGCACCCTGCAATTGGTCATCTGCAATACGATACAATTCGGACCTTCTTCAATAATCGACTGTGTGTTAATTTTTGCGTAAAGCCGGAGTTGCAGCGCTTTTTTAAGACCTTCGATTCCGGGGTTTTCCTCCAATTTCAAAAGCCGTTTAATAGACCAAGCTTCAAAGGGAGAGAACCACGCCCAGCAAGAGTCATTACAACGCTTGGCATCAAGCATTCCGTGTTTTTCTTCCACTGCTTGAAACCATATACCATCAACCGCCAGCCAGTTCAACCCCAACGCCTCAATAAAACCTTCACGCTTTTCTTGTGACATATTAAGCAGCGGTTCAGGAATACCATCAACTAGGTTAAATCCAAAAGTTTTTCCCATGCGGTTTAACTGAATGCCTATACTCTTATCATATACTGCGTCCATTATTTCCAACGCCTTTTCAAAACCCATCTGGTGTTCGACTTCTTTAAACCAAAAAATATGGTGCACAAAAGTTCTATGCATCATATCCATCGCCAACCTTGCCTGCTCCTCCCGTCTCAATTCCACTACAGGTATGTCCTTCTTCGCCTCCATAAAGAGCCCCTCCATCTTCTCTATACTCAATTTCATGTGATATGCCATATAAGCATGCTAAATTGTGTCCGCCTTTCTTAGAAACCTATAGCCCGGAGAAAAAACACAGACATTCTTAGTGTATCAATTGTGCCTATGTATGCATGATAACGTGAATACGCCGCAAAAAACATTGTTGGAATTAAAGACGTTGAGCTTCTCAACGCCAAACTCTGTCATTAAGCGAATACCATCCATTAAGGTATTTTCACAAGCAATAATCGGCAACGCATTATCAAATTGTTCCTCATTTTCAAAAATCTTCACATCTTTTATTTTTGTTGCATTTAGATAAGCCCCATACTGCTTCGTTCCAAAGAATGAAGCTACATAGTCGTTCTTCGGTCTGAATATAAGGTCTTCTTTCGTCCCTTCCTGTTCTACCGTTCCCTTATTCATTAAAACAATGCGTGTCGCCATATGAAAAGCTTCCTCAATATCGTGGGTTACAAAAACAATGGTTTTATTTAAATTTTTAAATAGTCGCTTAACCTCATCCTGAAGATTTTTTCTAACCAAAGCATCAACAGCTCCAAACGGCTCATCCATTAAAATAAGTTCCGGATCGGCAGCCAGTGCCCTTGCCACTCCTACCCTCTGTTTTTGTCCGCCGCTAAGCTCCTTTGGTAACTTTGATAAAAAAGTATTGTCAAGTCCAACCAACTCAATCAATTCTGCGGCACGTTTTTTTCTGCTTATCTCAGCTATTCCCATAATTTCTAATACATAGGAAATATTATTTTCAATACTCAGATGCGGAAAAAGTCCCGTACTTTGGATGACATATCCAATGCCGCGCCTCAACTCGATAACATTCCAATCCTCAATAGGTCTGTTCTTGATAAAAATTTGTCCCCTATCTTGTTGATGAAGACGGTTAATCATTTTCAGCAATGTTGTCTTCCCACAGCCAGATGAGCCGAGCAAAGCAACCATTTCCCCTTTGCGAATGTTAAGCGTCAGATTGCTGATGACATTATTCTGCGCATCGTATGATTTATAAACATTCTGAAAAGATACCATATTCATTTAATCATGCCCTCTTCTCGCAGAAATTCCTTGGCTACCAAAGATGGATCTTTCTTTTCTATCTCCACAGAATAATTCATTTTTATCATTTTCTCATCAGATATTTTCCCTGTTAATTTTCCCAACAGAGTTTCTAGTTCCGGATATTTTTTAAGCGTTTCTTCCCTGATTAAAGTCGCAGCTTCGTAGGCAGGAAAATAATTACGGTCATCTGTAAGTACTTTTAATTTTTCTTTAAGCAACAATCCATCAGTTGAAAAAGCATTAATGACATCAACCTTTTTAGAGGCTATTGCCACATATTTAAGGCCGATATCCATTTCCTTCGTGTCTTTAAAATTAAAACCGTAAGTCTTTGCTAAACCGTTATAACCGTCGTCTCTTTCGAAAAAATCATATTCGGCACCAAAAATATACTGGTTGCTAACACCAGCCAACTCAGAAAATGTGTTTATGTTATTATCCACAGCAGTTTTTTCCGGCAGCGCGAGAGTGTAAGTATTGTTGAATCCGTAACGCCCCAGCCATTTAATATGAAATTTTTCCGAGTATGCTTTTTTCAAAGCATCATACATCGGCTCCTTGGTCTTCCCAGGCTCTTGCTTTAAGACAAATAACCAGGCCGTACCTGTATATTCAGGATATATATCGATATCACCTTTTAACATCGCAGGATGAATATTGCTTGTTCCGCCGCCAATACCCAGCTTTCTTTCTACTTTTATATCAGTTTTATTTTCAATGAGTTGGGAAATAATTTCTGCCAAAATATACTGCTCCGTATGAGGCTTGGAGGCTACTGTAATTTTCTTTTCCGTTTTAGCGCAACCAGCAACCGCCATTAGCATAATAATCAACATGAATACAATGCTTTTCATTTTCATTTTCTTCCCACCTTTTCTACATTTTTGTGCTTATCAGCTTTTCCACGCCTCCTATAGTTAAATCAGCTGCCAAGGCAAGCAGTGCCACAAGCAAACTCCCAGCTACTGTCATTTGAGGAAAATTTGTGGTTATTCCCCGCCAAATAGCAACCCCCAAACCGCCCGCGCCAATAAAAGACGCAATTCCCCCCAGAGCTATGGTCATAACAACCATTGTTCGAAAGCCTGCCATCACAATCGGCATTGCCATAGGCAATTGAACTTTAGTAAGAAGCTGATAATCTGTACTGCCCATTGCCACAGCCGATTCTATAACCTCTGAATCAACTGATCTGATACCAGCATAAGTATTTCTTATAATAGGCAACAAACCATAGATAACAAGAGCAATTAGCGCGCTGCTCGAGCCAATCCCTGTGATGGCTACCAAAAAACCGAATAAGGCTATGGAAGGTATAGTATAAATAAAATTAGTTGTCAGCATAAGAAAAGACGCCAATTTATTATGTCTTGTCATAATTATGCCAGCTGTAACGCCAATAATTGTAGTAATCACTATCGCTATAGCTGATAAATAAATATGCTGAAAAAGTAGTTCAATGAAAAAGACTCTTCTTTCAAACAATAAATTTAAAACTTCTGCCATCAATTGCATCATGTTCTCCATTTACTATAATTATATTTTAATATCACATTAATTCGCTTAATCTCTTCAAAAAGCCTCTTTTGTTTCTTATTATAATTACCTCAAGACACAGGTTCAATGCAAATGTCGGATTTCTGCAAAAATTCTATGTTTATATCTGTATATTATTTGCATCACTACTTTCGCCAATCATAAATTCGCTTGCATATTATAAGAAATACTCCTGCGTTAGCAGGAACTGCCCTCTAGTCCGAAGAAATACATACTTAACGAATTTCCATAGGGGGTTACTATGAAAGCTGAGCGAATCCGTAAACTAAAAAATGGAATTTCCCGCCCCGGCCCAATTGTCTACTGGATGAGCCGCGATCAACGCGCCGAAGACAATTGGGCCCTGACCTTCGCCCAGAAACTCGCTTTAGAACAAAGTGAGCCTCTCGGTGTAGTCTTTTGTCTCACTCCAAACTTTGCGTCCGCTACCTTGAGGCAATACCATTTCATGTTAAAAGGCTTGGCTGAAACCAGTGCTTATCTTAAAACAAAAAATATCGCTTTTTTTCTGCTAGTCGGCGATCCCGTAACAGAATTGATCCGCTTCGTCAATAAATACCAAGTACAAACTATCATCACTGACTTTGATCCATTAACAATTAAACAGCAGTGGAAACAAAATGCCCTGCAAGAAATTTCTATTCCTATATACGAAGTAGATACGCATAACGTTGTCCCTTGTTGGCTGGCCTCGCCGAAACAAGAGTATGGCGCCTATACTTTGCGGCCCAAGCTGCAACGGGTACTGCATTCTTACCTTGACTCGTTCATTCCGCTGCAGTATCATCCCGTCAATTGGCCCCATTCGGTTCCTGTCTTCGACTGGGAAAGCACCCTTTCCTCACTGTCCCTTGACAGACAAGTAGCTCCCATACAATGGCTTCAACCTGGCAGCCGCGCCGCTTGGCAGCAAATCCGTAATTTTCTCGATTATCATCTAACCGACTACGGAACACTTAGCAATGATCCTGCCGATGATCGTCAATCTAACCTCTCACCTTATCTGCACTTTGGACAACTTGCTCCACAGCGGGTAGCTTTGACCATTCTCCAGTACGGAAAACCTGGCTCCAGCCAGGAAGCCTTTTTAGAAGAACTGATCATTCGCCGTGAATTAGCTGATAATTTTTGCTATTATAATCCAAACTATCAAACAGTAGCCGGATTTCCAACCTGGGCTCGTCAAACCCTGGAACGTCATTGCCATGATGAGCGTCCTTATCTCTATACCGAGGAGCAGCTAGAAAAGGCCCAAACCCACGACCCCTACTGGAATGCCGCACAACTAGAAATGGTCAGGCGGGGCAAAATGCACGGCTATCTCCGAATGTACTGGGCAAAAAAAATACTTGAATGGACACCGTCCCCGAAAACAGCCCTGGAGACCGCCATTCATCTCAACGACCGTTACCTCCTCGACGGGCGGGATCCTAACGGCTATACCGGCATTGCCTGGAGCATCGGCGGCGTACACGACCGCGCTTGGCGCGAGCGGCCCATCTTTGGAAAAATCCGCTACATGTCCGGCTCCCGCCTTGCTGTTAAATTTAATATGAACCGATATATTGAACGGATAAATCAACTGGAAATATAATCAATCTCTTATAGACTTTTTATGCTTTTATTACTCGTCAACTTTTTAGCCAAATAATTAATCGGTAACAGCCGGCAACAGCTATTACTGCCAACACCGGCGAAAGTTGAACTAACCCCTGCATGCCTTGGCTCAGCACAGCAAAAAGAGCTAAGAAAAAGCCAACAATACGAGCGGCTTGCAAGCGTTTCCAATTTACCGGTACCGCCAGCAAATCACCCACTGAACGCGGAAACGGCGTAAATAGCAGTAATAATAATAAACCGAGTCCCCCTGCAGCTACCATCCCTGTCACAAAGCCAGGCCATGCTTGGCTAACCCCCAAGAAGCGCGGTTGACTCCATACAGCCGCAACAGCCGCTGCCAAACCAAACCAGCGATGATGAGGCAATGGATTAACCAAAACTGAATCCAATAGAAACGCAACCGCGGTAAACATCAATCCATACCAGACCCCAGACCAAGCAAGCCAGCTCGCCAAAGCCAGTACCAGCAACGAATCGCTTCGCTTTGCCGGGAGGCCAATACTACGATTGACAACCCGAAGTAAAAGCAGCGCTAAAAACAATAACGAAAAATCCGGTGCTCCTACTAATACTGATAAAACAACCGCGGGTGCAATTGCTAAAAACGCCACAATGCTGGCATCAGGATCAACTTCCCGACCTAGCGCCCACGTTAAAAACACAACCCCGGCTAATTGGCCGCCTTGTATTAACCCTGCCATAAAACCACTATCCAGATAAAGTAATTGCCACAGACTAACTGCTATCAGCGTTGCCACCGACAATGCCGCAATCGCTGCATTTGTCGGATACGCCGGATCCACCGGACGTCCTAAATGGGTAAACCGTTCTATTCCCATATTAACCCTCCTAGAGAATTTGATACGAGCGAGCTTTAGACTGACGAAGTTTGCAAATAGGAATTATTATAATCTTCCATGACTTTTCGAAAAAGCCTCTAATTTATTCCCATAAAATCAAAAATTCGCCTAAACTTGAAGCCCAGGCGAACATAATACACATATTAATTTTTGCTAATAGCCTTGACCTTTTTGCGGTTTAAGGCTGTTTTTTATTCTACGCAGTCGTCATCTTCTTCATCATAATCGCGATAAATTTTGGCCGCTCTTTTTTTCGTAGCAGCAGCACTTATATAAGACCCATTGACGATATTCTTATAACCCTTCTTGATAACGATATTTTTAATATAGTCTAAATGAGGGCACCTATCATAATGATGATTATCGGTTACCATGCAGGAAGACAAGTGAACCATGACTTCATCTTTCGTTATATCGCTTTTTTTAGCCAACTTTTTCGAAAGATGTTCCAATTTAGAAGCAATATTTTTTCCACAACAACCACCACAGGTAAAAGAAATATATCTTGTATCTTCAGAATAATCCTCAAAAAGTCCATCCTTATTATAAAAAGCATTGGTACAGGCAAAACCACTGCACCGTCTGTGAGCAATATCGCATTGAATGATAACCACATATTTAATGGTCAAAATAATGCCTCCTTTTTGGTATTCAGTTATTTTATTTACTTTCTTTCTATCAACTCCACACACTCCACATGGATTGTTTAAGAAAGCAAAATAACATGAATGCGTTCACAACCACAAAATAAAACAGTTGTAATTTTTTCATCAACAGTCTTTAGGCTAAAAAGTGCAACAAAAAACTATAGGAACAATAGCAGGCTTACAGCCATTACCATCATACCGGAAACCAATCCATAAATTGAAAGATGATGTTCACCATACTCTCGGGCAGCCGGCAACAGTTCATCTAAAGATATAAACACCATTATACCGGCAACAAGCGCAAAAATGATGCCTAGAATAATATCGTTTAAAAATGGCATAAGTATAAGATAACCCAATAAAGCTGCAATAGGCTCAGAAACTCCTGACAAAAAAGAATAAACTAAGGCTTTTTTCCTACTTCCTGTCGCATAATATATAGGCACGGAAACTGCAATCCCTTCAGGAATATTGTGAATAGCTATAGCAACGGCGATGGGAATGCCAATTTCGGGTTCTTGCAACGCTGCAATAAAAGTAGCAAGGCCTTCAGGGAAATTATGAATACCTATAGCTAACGCAGTGAAAAGGCCCATTCTTAATAGCTTATGATTTTTTTTAGCTTCTTCCCTTTGCCTGATTTGTTCCGCATGGTGTCCTATCTCAGGATTTTTTTCATACATTTCTTCTACGGAATGAAGTTCATGCGGATTTTCAGATTTAGGTATTAATTTATCAATTATACCTATTAATAACATGCCGCTAAAAAAAGCGACTACGGTGACCCATGAGCCTTTTCGAGGGCCCAGTTCAGCAATCAAAGCAGTCTGCGCATTAGCAAAAATTTCGATCATAGACACATAAATCATAACTCCTGCTGAGAAACCAAGCATTATTGACAGAAACCTGGGGCTGCTTTTCTTAGAAAAAAAAGCTATCAAGCTGCCTATGCCGGTGCTCAATCCTGCAAACAAAGTCAAAAGAAAGGCAAAAAGCACATTATCCATTACATGTCCTCCAATAATATTCTTCAATACTATCCTACAATTTTCCCACTTACTTGCAAAAAATCGACTTAATCAAACGAGGTCATTCATAGTGTTTTCTAAATCCAGTGCATGAACTACGCAATTTGCTTTACCGCTTATTTTTGCCTTGTAAAGAGCACTGTCGCTTTTGCGCAAAAGTTCATCGAATTGAACGGGAGTTGTGACTGACATTTTTGCAATGCCAATACTGACAGACAGTGCCTGCAACGCGGAAGCTCCAGGAAAATGACCTTTGAATTTTCGTATTAGCTTTTCCGCTCTCTCTTGCAGCTCTTCGATTGTATGTTTACCTGAAATGACAATGACAAACTCGTCGCCGCCCATACGGATGCAGGCATCATCAGGAAAAAGTTCCTTCATTATTCGTCCAGACTTTTTCAGAACCATGTCACCGTAATGGTGTCCTAATGTATCATTAATCAGCTTGAAATTATCCAAATCAATATAAAGCATACTAATGTCAGCATTTATCATCTTTTCTCTGATATCTTCGAATAAATAGCGTCTGGTGAACAACCCCGTCAGCTGGTCCCTATAAGCAATCTGTTTAAGTTGAGCCTGTAATCCCCGTTCCATTGTAACATCACGAAAAATATTAAGTGTTCCAACAAAATTGCCAAAAAAATCATTAATCTGTTCAGTATGAAAATCCAAGGTTCGCTCTTTGCCATCAGAGAGAAGTCCAATCTCACTTTTCTGGTCACAGTAACGCAAATGCGGAGGATTCGCAGTGAACCCAGCGGACGCTTCCCTAATCGGATATGGACGGCCAATTAAGTCTTTAGATATTACTTGAAAATATTCTTTAAATTTATGATTAACCATAAGAACATTATTTGCTTTGTCGGTAATCATAACCGCAAACGGCATAGTGCGAAGAATCAAATCCAGTTTAGCGTCGGTATTCTTCAACTCGGTTACGTCCTGCGCCACGCCAAGCGTGCCAATCAGTTCACCGCGATTGTCAAATAATGGCGATTTATAAGTTTTTAATTGTCGCATTCCTTGTGGTTCGGCCACTGTTTCATCAAAAACTCCCAGCTTTTTGGATTGGATTACGACAGAATCGGTGTCCAGGCAAACATAATCACTATTTTCATATACCTCTTTTGAAATGCCCCAAATGTGATAATGATCATAGCCTTCAACATCTTGGCGTTCTTTTTGCACGGTTGAACAAAAACAATCGTTAACCTTGACATGTATACCATCCAGACGTTTGAACCAAATCAAATCCGGCACGCTATTGATTAGTGTATCAAGATAAGTTTGGTTAAGGGTGAATTTGCGCTCAAGTAGTATTTGCTGTATTAACTTTTTGTAACGAAAGCAAATTAATTCTAGCGAAAGAGGATAGATCCAGATGTCCGCTATGTTATCCAAAAGCGAAGTCGGCAGTACTTTCAACTGATTTGGGTACAAACAAAGAACAACCGCCCTGCCAATGCACATTTTTTCAAAGCTGTCCATTTCAAACTGGCCAAGATCGCAGATAAGAATATCCCAATTCGGATGGTCGTTTAGCATTTTTTCCTCAGTCTGGGTTACCGATATACTGATCTCTTCATGCATCGGCACATCGGCAATTAGTTGCGCTAAATTCTCGCTGCGGCTGGCAATTACAACATCAATATTGCGGCGGTACATAATGTTGTCGCCTCCTATGCAAACTTTGGTATCATCATATCACAGAGCAATTTTTTTGCATATAGTTCAATCGCAAAGCATCAATAGAACTCATAGTGCGAGTGGTTGTGGAAAATAGATGCAACATCATGGAAAAAAGCCCTGATTGCTCAAGGCTAATGGAGATGGTAATCATAGAATATTCTTAGTTTAAATTTAGAAGGATTTAAAGTTGCTAAGACGCAATCGCTCTAATCGCTAATTTCGATCATAACTTCATTGCGGCGCAAAAAAGGAAGAGTCCATGGAGGATTATAAAAGGCGTAAATTGGAGATGAGACTGCTGAAAGCTTCTTGTTCCCAATAAATTCACTTATTTTCTCAGTCTGTTTCTTAATGCTTTCATCGCCTCCAAACCCAGAAAACCTTATTACCGCAAAGCGTCTTTTCCCAATTTGTTTCAATTTAACTTCACTGTTATTAGGCTTTGGCAAGGTTTCCATCGAATAGCGGGAAGGCATAACAAAGCTTAACTTCCAGCCACCTCCTTCTAGCTGTTGGCTAACAGGAACAGTCATGGCTATTTTTTCGTTTTTTTGCTGAATGACGGGAGCGGTCATGGGAATATTTTTCGCCGAAAAGTTATTACCAAAGATGTAGTCAGCAATAATTCGAAACCCTTTACTCAAGCTCTCTTCTCGATTTCCAATAACCAAAACCTCTGCTACTATAACAGGGGCATAGTCTCGTATCTCAATATTTCCGTGGGTTTCAACAACTTCATATTTTGCTTGTTCAACATTACTTGAAATTATTCCCCATGCGAGAGCTCCAATTATAATAATAACAATAGTAAGCCAAAGAAAATATTTCATAATATTCCTCCTAATTCTAAAGAATAAAACCTTTAAAAAGCTTTTGCAAATATCTGATTTTTCTTTTTATGACAATGCCGCATATGTTTATATTTAAATGTTTTCATATCAGCATTTCGAGCCGAGCCTTTATCATAAGTATTTTCGAGAATTGTAAGCTTTGTCCTAACGATTGCATTAATTACAATAAACTAACTAAAAACTACTAATAACTTTTATCGCCCTGCAAAAAACATTTAATATATGTTTGTATTTCGTCAGTAAATTGTTTACTCCTTCTAAATTACCTGCATTTATAAAACCGTGTTATCAAAGGTTAATTAAATTCTAATTAAAATCAGCTTTCCTTATTGAAACAGTCTATGCTCCTGCCATATATTGGCGTCAAATATTACTTCTTACATTGATAGATATAAATTTTTCAGACGGTCCTCTTACTAAAAACCTAGAAAATATTTTAACGATTATTAAGCGAGCGGTCTAAAATATCTTTCACTGGTTAGAGCTATGTGCTGATTATTCAGAATAATCACAATTTACTGAACTTTTATTGACACTCATATTTCCTTGATATAAAATGTTATTAGGTTAAAAAGCAGACGGCGAATTAAACCTGTTCTATTGATTTCTTCAGAAATCACTTATATCAGTGCTGGCAATATAATGAAATGGGGGTGTGTAATAAGCATAAAAGACATAATTGAAACTGCAATTGCTGCAGGAACTTTTAAAACCCTGGCAGCCGCTTTAACCTCGGCAGATCTACTGGTAGTTTTGAAAGGAGCAGGTCCGTTTACCGTTTTTGCTCCCACCGATGATGCCTTTTCTAAGCTGCCTTCAGGCACCATAGAAAACCTCTTAAAACCAGAAAACAAAGATAAACTCATTTCCATTCTTAAATACCACGTTATGGCAGGAAAGCTTGATGCGGATTCTGTTGCTTCATCCAAGGAGCTCCATAGCCTCTTTGGTAACCCGCTTTTTATAAATACAAAAAACGGAAAAGTACATATAGGAGGTGCAACAGTAACCGCCGCAGACATTATGGCCGTGAATGGTGTTATCTATGTAATTGATGAGGTTCTCATTCCAGAATAATTTTCAAATGCCCAACCATAAATATCAAATCGTTGTCTGCCATCTGAACCTTCTAGGGATTATTTAAACGCTCACGCTGAAATGAAGATGCATAATAATGCTTAGAAAACGGATTTTGAATTAAAATTGTTCAAAATCCATCAAGTATTTTTGTTACAATACCATTTCAACAAACTTTCTGCGTCTGCTAAATCCATAGGCATGAAAAAGTCTAGAATCAAGGTCATGAATACTGTCTATTAGCTTTTTTTTGGTAGTTATGTTTTGAGATTAGTTTCATAAATAATGGATGGAGGATGAAAATTGTGAAAAAAAATAAATGTTTCTTTTATATTATCCTTATATTAGTATTGTCTCTTGGGTTAGCCTCAGTTGCATCAGCTGATGGACATATGAACAAACCAACTAAAGACATCATTGAAACGGCTGTCGATGCCGGAAGTTTTAAAACACTGGCTGCCGCACTTACTGCCGCTGACCTTATTGATACTTTGAAAGGACCGGGGCCCTTTACAGTTTTTGCTCCTACTGATGATGCTTTCGCTAAACTTCCACCCGGAACGCTTGATAATTTGCTTAAACCGGAAAACAAGGATCAACTTACTTCAATATTGAAATTTCATGTTGTTGGAGCGAAATTTCCTGCTTCTTGCGTAATTGTCGTTAAAGATTTCATAAGCTTACAGGGGCAACCTCTTGCAGTAACCTTGATGAATGACAAAGTTCATATAGAAAATGCAACGATAACAACAACTGATATTTGGGCCACTAACGGTGTTATCCACGTGATTGACACTGTAATGCTTCCAAAATAGTAATCTTCTACAAGCTGCCTAATCACTGTAAAGGCATTCTAAAAGCTTGCTTAAGGTTGTAATAAGCATTGCCAGACATAATTTGGCATAAACAAAGCAAACAACCAGCTACAACTTTAGCTTAATTGCTATAGTCAAAGCTGGTTGTTTATTTTTTTGGGGAGCAGGTCAGTCTATAGGATTAGAGAATTTTTTTCAGATACCAGATATATGAAAAAAGCATTGGAACGATCCAATGCCTTTAAATCTAAAATTTGTATTAACCATCTGCCCTGAATTACTTTTTGCTCTCCAAAGCATATAAACCAGGAAATGCTGCATACATAGCAGCAGCCTTGACCAAGTGAGACTTAAATGTTTTTTCATTCGGTGCGTGTGCCTCTTCTTCTTTACCGGGTCCAAAACCTATACAGGGAATACCATACTCGCCCATAATAACGGTGCCATTTGTCGAAAATGTCCATTTATCAATGCTAGGCACGGCTTGAAATAATTCATTATAAGTTTTTGATGCCGCCTGACATAGTGAATGATCCTCATCAATCTTCCATGCCGGAAAATTGCAGCTGACCGGATAAGAAACGCCCTTATAAGATGGCTTGTCATAAGTATAAGCTTCAACTTTGGCACCATTTTGCAATACCGAAGGTAAATTTTTAATTTGACTAAGAGCATATTCAAAATCTTCCCCAATAGTAAGACGGCGATCAATGGAAATCCAACATTTATCGGCAACAGCGCAGCGTGAAGGAGCTTCAGAAAAAATCTCCGAAACTGCTAAACTTCCTTTGCCCAAAAAGCTGTCACTGATCAGATTTTCATTCAGTTTTTTTAAGTCGCTGATAATCTCTGCCATTTTGTAAATTGCATTTACTCCTCTTTCCGGAGCTGAACCATGGCAACTTATTCCTTGGGTTATTACTTTTATTTCCATTCTGCCACGATGTCCGCGGTAAATCCCACCATCCGTCGGTTCAGTTAAAACAACAGCTTCTGGGCGCAGATTGTCTTTTTCAATAATATAACGCCAGCAAAGTCCATCGCAATCTTCTTCCTGCACTGTCCCTGTAAATAAGAGTGTAAATTCGCCTGCCAAATTTAAATCCTTAATGATTTTTCCCGCATAAACCATGGCCGCCATACCGCCAAGTTGATCGCTGGCACCTCTGCCGACGATTATTTCATCGTCTTCAAATCCCTTGTACGGATCATAATTCCAAAGCGAAAAATCTCCGGCTTTTACTGTGTCAATATGCGCATCGAAAGCTAAAAGACGAGGGCCTCTGCCTATCGATCCTAAAATGTTGCCAAGCTGATCGATCTTCACATCGTCAAAGCCTACCGTTTCCATTTCTTTCTTGATGCGTTCAATAACATTTTCTTCCTGACAACTTTCGCCAGGTATAGCAATCAAATTCCTTAAGAATCTTGACATTTCGGGCTTATATATTTCAGCAAGCTTAAGAATTTTTTGAAAATCACTTTTCATGAAATATCCTCTCCTGGTACATGTCGATGTAACCTAACATACTTGTGTCCTCAGTACTTTTGCCAAGAATTCTTGGCATCTGTTTGTTTTCGGTGCGGTAAAAAGCTCTCTTGCACTGCCTTCTTCAACTATATAGCCGCCCTCCATAAAAAGCACCCTGTCAGCAACATCTCTGGCAAACCCCATTTCATGAGTAACAATTACCATGGTCATGCCTTCTTGTGCCAGATCTTTCATTACTTTAAGAACTTCCTCGACCATTTCGGGGTCCAAAGCTGATGTCGGTTCATCAAACAACATAATCTTTGGATTCATTTCAAGTGCACGGGCAATCGCCACGCGCTGTTTTTGCCCACCGGATAAGGTCTGAGGATAAACATCTTTTTTGTCTTCCAATCCAACTTTTTTCAATAGCGCAAGTGCTCGCTCTTCGGCTTCTTTTCTTTTCATCTTTTTCAATTCTAACGGTGCAAGCATCATATTTTCCAAAACTGTGTAATTAGGAAATAGATTGAAAGACTGGAATACCATACCTATATTTTCTCTCAATCTATTAATATTTTTAGTATTCACTATATCCTCTTCCAGTATAGATATGCTGCCGCATTGAATCTCTTCAAGCCTGTTCAGACATCTAAGAAGTGTGCTTTTGCCAGAACCGGACGGCCCGATGATGCAGAGCACTTCACCTTCTGTTACGTTTAACGAAATGTTCTTCAACACTTCCAAATCGCCAAAGCATTTACTAATTTCTTTTGCTTTAATTATCATATTTTAATTTCCTTTCTAATTTCTTGGATAGAATGGAAAGCGCTGTTATGATGATCAGGTACATAATAGCTACATAGGAATAAACTTCGAATGGCAGATAATTTCTGGCTATAATTATTTGGCCATTTAGCGTCAATTCTCTGACGCTTATTACCGATAATATAGAAGTATCTTTAAGTGTCGTGATGAATTGATTTAAAAAAGCAGGGATCATTATTTTGATTGCCTGGGGAAGTATAACTTTTTTCATAGTTTTCAAATATCCGAGTCCTAAACTTCTGGCGGCCTCAGTCTGTCCAACATCAATAGCCTGAATGCCGGCTCTGAATATTTCACCCATGTATGCACTTGCATTTATTGTAAGGACAATAATTGAAGCAACTAAAGGATCAAATCTGATACCAGTAATAGCACTAACGCCGAAAAATAAGAACAAGCCTAAAATCATGAGCGGAATACCACGCACCACGTAGATGTATACGGTTGCCAATGCTCTTAAAGTTCTGATATGACTAATACTAAACAAGCCAATAATTACCCCTAAAATAAATGCAAGAGCAATCGAAGATACTGCCATTATTAAAGTAATCTGTAACCCGCTTAACAGGCTGGGCAAACAGTCTTGAAATAATTTGAAATAGTGTGTCAAGGCAAAATTCCTCCCAGAAAATTAGTTACATTAAAATGGCAGAAATCATACAAAATATATCCTTATATACGGATATTATTTTGTATGGTTTTCCGCAAAATAGTTAATTAATGTTATTTATTCAAAGGTAAATATTGTCCCACAATTTTGTCATATTCACCGTTTGCTTTGATTTTCTTAAGACCATCATTGAACATAGTCAGGAGTTTTTGATTTTGACCTTTATTTACGGCAAAGGCATTGTCTGGAGCAGCTTCAATTTCTTTGACGCCAACTCTTAGCTTAGTATTAGGATCTACTTTGATTTGGTAGGAAATAACGGGATAATCTTCTACAAGAAAATCAGCATTGCCATTTTTTACTGCTTGGAACATTGACGGGGAATCATCATAGTAACTTATTTTAAGGTCATATTTTTTCTGGTTCTCTTCGGCAAAAATAGCGCCTGTAGTTCCTTTTTTAACAGCTGCTGTTTTTCCTTTTAAGTCATCTAACGCATTGATATCAGTATTGCTGCTGCTTACAACGATCGAAGAAGCGGATTTAATATAACCGTCAGAGAAATCCACCGATTCTTTTCTTTTTTCAGTAACGTTCATGCCAGCAATAGAGCCATCGATTTGGCCGGCTTTGATTGCCGGAATAATGCCGCTGAAATCCATTGGTTTTAATTCATATTTAAAACCCTCTGTTTTGGAAACAGCTGCCAAAATTTCAACGTCGATTCCTCTGTACTTGCCATTTTCTTCAAAGGAGAATGGCGCATATTTTGCATCGCAGGCAATAAGGTAAACCTTATCCTCAGCAGTTTTAGCTGTTTTTGAAGCATCTGTATCACTCTTGCCGCAACCTGTTAACATCGTCCCTAACATTGCAATACCAACCAGCATCGATGAGATAATTTTCTTATTCATATTTTGCCTCCTTAAATTTTTATTGTTTTTTATAAGTGAAAGGGTTCCGGATCATGCTTGCTGGAATCCCTGTATTTTAGGACTTCTAAATAAAAAAGCCTTACGCTGCTATGCACAAAATGCGCTCTGCGTAAGACTTCATCGTCTTTATTTTTACATATATTAATTGTACTATTAAAAATATCCCATTAAACGCTAACTCGCTTCCACTTATTTGCTTATGCTATCTCATTTTAAGACAGTTGTCAAATGTTTTTATCTGAACTTCACATATCATACTTTCTAACAATTGGGGTGAAGTTCAGGTTTTGGATATGTTCTTTATTGTGTCTACTTTTTGTTAACAATTTCATCTCAATTTTATTGAGACAGGCCTTTTTCTATACTGAATAAAAAATATCTTATTTTCAGTAGCGAATACGCTTAAGGAAGTTCCGAGTGCGCTCCTGCTGCGGATTTGCAAAAAAATCGCTGGGGTTGCCTTCTTCGACTATAACTCCTTTATCCATAAAAATCACCCTGTCTGCGACTTCACGGGCAAAGCCCATTTCATGGGTAACGACAATCATCGTCATACCTTCTTCGGCTAGCCTTTTCATAACCTGCAATACTTCTCCAACCAATTCCGGATCCAAAGCGGAAGTTGGTTCATCAAAAAGCATGATTTGCGGGTTCATAGCCAGCGACCTGGCAATGGCAACACGCTGCTGCTGCCCGCCGGAAAGTTCTTTGGGATAACTGTCAAATTTATCGGCAAGCCCAACCCTTTCGAGCAAGCCCATTGCAAGCGTGCGTGCTTCTTCTTTTGGCATTCTTTTGACAATGACCGGTGCTTCAATAACATTCTCCAGCACCGTTTTATGGGGGAACAGATTAAACCGCTGAAAAACCATGCCGATATTTCTTCTGAGCAAGCTTAAATCAGTTTTATCGTTAATTTCCTGTTCTTCAAACAAGATACTGCCTGACTGAATAGGTTCCAAACAGTTGATACAACGCAAAACAGTACTTTTGCCGGAACCACTTGGCCCAATGATAACAATTTTTTCGCCCTCATTAACCTGCAGATTAAAATCTTTTAATACTTCTACCGAACCAAAAGATTTACAAATATTACGCATTTCAACGATATGGTTCATTGTCTTGCCATCCTTTTTTCCAGTTTATCAGCAATAATCATGAATACCGAGTTCATAATCAGATACAAAACGGCAACAACAGTATATACCTCAAAACTGCGGAACGTAGTATAAATAAGCTGTTCGCCAGTGCGGAATAACTCTGTTATTGTAACCAAAGAGGCAATTGATGAATTTTTTAGGGTCATAATAAATTGATTTACCAGTGGCGGAATGCAAACTTTTATTGCCTGCGGTCCGATAATCCTGCTCATTGCCTGCCTGTATTTCATACCAAGAGACAAAGAAGCTTCCATTTGTCCCTTATCAATAGCCTGGATACCGGCACGGATTATTTCTGTAATGTATGCCCCGGTATTAACCGCAAGACCCAACACACCAGCCGTCATGCTGGACATTTTGATTCCCAGCTGCGGAAGACCGAAATATAGAATAAACAGCTGAACCATAACCGGAGTTCCCCTTATTATCCAGACATATAAAAATGCCATTCTGGACAAAAATCTATTGGTAGAAATCCGGCACAGGGCCCCGCCTATGCCGAATACCATGCCTAAAAGTAAGGCAAAAAATGATATCTCCAACGTAACCCAACATCCCTCAATAAACAAAGGAAGTTTGCTTATTATAACGGAGTAATCTAAGTTCATAGCCCTACTTCCTTTCCCAAAATTATGACTTCGTACCCATCAACCATTTTTTGTACAATTTATCAGCTTCGCCATTTTCCTTCATTTCTTTCAAAACGCTGTTAACAAGGTCAACAAGTTCTTTATCACCTTTTTTTACAGCGATGCCCAAAGATGCTTTAGTGAATGGTTCGCCGACAATTTTAACATTCGGATGAGCTTTATTGTATTCGAGCTGATTCAAGAGGTCATTGATCGAAGCATCCAAACGGCCGTTTTCCATATCCATCAAATAATCCACTGTTTCTTTATAGCTTTTAATGGTAATTTTTGCGCCTTTAGCTTTCAGCTCTTGTGCAACCTTTTCGCTGGTCGGCCTGTTTTAACACCGATAACCTTACCATCAAGGTCTTTTAAACTTTTAATTTCATTATTATCACCTTTAACAACCAAAACCATACCGGTATCCATGTATGGATTTGCGAAATCGACTACTTCTTTGCGTTGATCAGTAATGTACATAGCTGCAATAACAATGTCAGCCTGGCCATTTTGCAGTGTCGGTATCAAGCTGGTAAATTGCATTTCTTTTACTTCTAACGGTACACCTATTTTTTTAGCAATTGCTTCAGTCAGATCAATATCATAGCCCACTAATTTATTGGTTTTTTCATCATGATATTCAAAAGGGCGATAATTGCCTGTCGCCAAAACCAGCTTGCCGTTCTTCTTAATTTCGTCAATACGGCTTTGTGACGGAGCCTTGGTGGTTGGTTCAGCTGATTTACCACAGCCGCCTACCATAAACGTCGCTGCCATAAATGCAGCCAGAATACCCGCTACTATTTTAGTCTTTTTCATCGCAATCCTTCTTTCATTTTTTTAATATTTATAATAAGGCCAATGCCGTATTATCTAGTTATTTAATTTGCGCAAAACCTTGCCTGCGAGCTTCTTTTGATACAGCCCTGCTTGAAAAACTATCTCGCCGTTAATCATCACACATTCAATGCCTGCAGGGAACTGTGCGGGATCTACATACGTTCCCATATCCAGAATCAAAGCAGGATCGAATATTACAATATCAGCATAATTACCCGCCTTAAGCACACCGCGCCCTTCAATGCCAAAAGCTTCCGCCGGTTTTGAAGTCATTTTCTTAACAGCTTCTTCGAGACTCAAAGTTTTCTCTTCACGGACATACTTCCCCAATACTCTTGGAAAGGCGCCAAAAACGCGTGGATGCGGTTTTCCTGCCAAAAGACCGTCGGTGCAAACATTCTGTTCCGGCCTTGTTAAAAACAGCTTTACATCATCTTCAGTGCCGTAAAAATCCACCATGCCTACGGCATTTTCTTCCTGATAGAGCAAATCAAAAGTAGCTTCGTAAGGGTCTTTTCCTCGCATTTTTCCTATTTCCAGCAAATTTTTGCCGATTAGCTCCTCATTTTTCGCTGATTTCACACTTGTAACAAAAATTTTGTCCAAACCGGCAAATTCTACAAAATTATCCCAACCAGGCGAACCATGTTCTATATCGTAAATCATTTTCCTACGGAGTTCGGTATCTTCCAAACGTTTTAGCAGCTTGTCCGTGCCTCCATCATGGGCCCATGGCGGTAAAATTACACCAAGCATCGTACTGCCGGCAACATAAGGATACTGATCAAAAGAAATGCGCAGGCCTTCTTCTTTAGCTTTGTCCAACAAATCTATCATTTCCTTGATAAAACAACGGTTCTTATGCCCGCATACCTTGAAATGTGAAAAATGTATCTTAACGCCGGACCGGCGGCCAATTTCAATTACCTCCTGCATTGAAGGAATAATTGTCTCAGCTTCACTGCGCTGATGCACAACAAAAACACCATCGTACTCAGCTACTACCTTGCAAAGCTCAACCAATTCAACGGTATCGGCATAAGCACAGGGAGGATAGATAAGCCCCGTCGATAGTCCATAAGCACCCACAGCCATTTCCCTTCTTAAGACATCACACATTCTCTGCATTTCAGGCGGCGTCGGTTTTCTGCTGTCAAGCCCCATTGCTTCCATGCGGATATTGCCGTGAGGCGCTAAGTAGGCTTCGTTAAGGCTTACTCCCTTGTCTTGAAGCAAAGACAAATAGCCGTCGGTATTTTGGTATGTCCAATCAATTTCATCGCTGTCACCATCTAGCCCGGCAAGGTTCTTACGCCAAGTAGAAACATATTCAAGCGGCAGCGGAGCCATTGATATGCCATCTTGCCCCAGAATCTCCGTAGTAACGCCCTGTCGAATTTTGGGTTCTATATGCTGATGGAGAAAAACTTCCAGATCGGAATGGCTATGTGTGTCAATAAAACCGGGTGCTACGACTAAGGCAGCAGCGTCAATTACCAGTTCGCATACCTGATTGGAAGAATCCCCTACAGCCGTTATCAAACCATTCTCAACAATGACATCGCCTACATACCCCTGCCGGCCTGTTCCATCAACAATCATTCCATTTTTTATCAGGAGTTTCATGAAATTCACCCTCTTTGAAAGATTGCTTTCAGAATGCCAGCATAGCCTTCCAGTGCTTTAGTTAATTGACTTACTTCGATATATTCATCAACGGTATGTGCTAAATTTTCCTTAGATGGTCCAAAACCAATAGTCTTGATACCTGCTTCGCCTGCATAGTGGCTGCCATTTGTGCAGAAAGAATATTGCGTAATTTCGGGCTCAAGACCTGCTGCGCACAAACCTTTGAAAGCAGCTTGTACAAATTCATCATCTGCAGCATATAACCAGCCTGGGAAAAACCTTTCGCCGGTAATCTCTGCCCCTGTATAGCATTTTTCCGTGCCGGTAGAATAAGAAGCCTTTGCCGCAAATTCCGCATCATTTTGCTGCATTTCGTTAATCAGTTCATTGATTGGCTCTATTACCGATTCTTTAGTTTCACCAACCAGCAGCCTTCTGTCATAGGTAACCCTGCAATAATCTGGAACAACGGAAGCGCCGGGATAGGGAGATGATTTTATGTCCGTCAGTTCCAGAATTCCCTTGCCCAAAACTTCCTGTTCAGTTGTTTTAAGCTTACGAATTCTCGCAACAAGTTCCGCCATTTTGTAGACTGCGTTAATACCGTTTTGAGGATTTGCAGAATGTGCCGCCTTACCCTCGGTTTCGACAATTATTTCAGCTCTGCCGCGCTGGCCTATTTTCAAATTCAGTTCCGAAGCTTCGCCGATAACAACATAATCCGGCTGCACCATCTCGCTGATTTTACGTGCTGCCACGCCCTCAAAACATTCTTCGTGTACAACTCCGGCCACAAAGATATCGCCTGCAAAATCTTTTTTGCATTCTTCGGCAAAAAAATATGCACCGAGAATCATGGCACTAAGGGCGCCTTTCATGTCCGTTGCGCCGCGCCCATATATTCTTCCCTCAACCAGTTCTCCACCAAAAGGATCATGCCGCCATTTTCCCTCCCCCGGAACAGGTACAGTATCAATATGACCATCAAATAAAATTGTTTTACCCGGGTGTTTCCCTTTTATGCGGCCAATAATATTGCCATAGCCATCAACAAAAACTTCATCATAACAAAGCTTTTGAAAGGTTTCTTTTATGTAGTCTGCGGCTAAATTTTCTTCTCCCGAGTAACTCTTCTTTTTTATTAGTTCCTGACATAGAGAAACAACAAGTTCTTCTCTTTTTTTTGTGAGCATAATATATAACCTCCCATGTCTCCTAGATATTATTGATTATCGGATATTCTCCATCCCATACAATTCGCCTATATTTCTCTGAATCAGTATCTCCTTCTGTGCTTATTAGGAGCACCTGAGAATTTTCGTCCAGTTCTAAGCTTTCCCTAGCCGGTTTTAGTGTTTCATCTGTCATCAATATACTAAGCAAACCAGCCGTAACTGCTCCAGATTCGCCCGATATTATACGGCTGTCATTTCTGAGAGGATTACCAAGTAATCGCATTCCTCTGGCGGAAACCTCATCAGGGCAGGAGAAAAACATATCACTATAGTCCCTTAAAATCGGCCAGCCAATGCTATTAGGTTCACCGCATGCCAACCCAGCCATAATTGTAGCCATGTCTCCCGTAACAATTCTAATGCAACCATCATTCGCTTTTGCCGATTGATAAAGACAATCTGCAAAGTTTGGCTCTACTATGACAATTCTTGGCTTTTCATCCCCAAAGCAGGAAGCAAAGTATCCCGTTATAGCAGCCGCAAACGATCCAACGCCTGCCTGAAGAAAAATGTGGGTTGGCTTATTAAGTTTTTGCCCATTCAATTGTGACAATAATTCTGCCGCGATTGTTCCATATCCCTGCATAATCCAGGCAGGGATATCTTCATAACCCTCCCAAGCCGTATCTTGTATAACAACCCAGCCAAATTTTTTAGCATTAGTTGCCGCCAGTCTGACCGCTTCATCGTAATTTAAATCTGTTATTGTTGCCTCTGCACCCTCTGCCCGTATATTCTGAAGACGAATTTCCGAAGAGCCTTTCGGCATATAAACAACTGCCTTTTGTTTTAAATGACGAGCTGCCCAAGCTACGGCGCGGCCGTGATTGCCATCGGTAGCCGTGACAAAAGTAATCTCTCCCAATCTTTTGCGCGTTTCAGGCGACTGTAAGACAGAGAAGTTAATTTCGCTTATATCAACTTGCAAACATTTAGCAATATATCTGGCCATAGCGAATGAAGCACCTAAAACTTTAAAAGCATTTAAGCCAAATCGATAGGACTCATCTTTGACATAAATACCGCCAACTCCCAATAATTGCGAAAGCTTGTCAAGTTTTCGCAGTGGCGTCTCTAAATATTGCGGGAAACTTTGATGAAATATTCTACCTTTCTCAATTTCATCTGTATTAAGAAAATCAGTAGATACACCAATTGATTTTTTCATTTTATTTCCAACCCAGTTTATTTTTTCCATTGTTCTTCCTTCTCTACCTCTGAATTTTAGAAACCACGTTTTGCTACACAGCTTAAACTAATCATGCTTTTAGTCTTCTTTAAAAACAAAAAGCTCTAGAAAAAGTAATTACTTTTTCTAGAGCTCCAATGCTCAAATGCTATTTAATTTTGTTAAAAATAATAATATCTCATTTTGAGACGTTTGTCTACTGTTTTTTATAAGTTTGAAATATTTTCCTGCTAAATTTCATATTCTTTAATTTTTCGGTATAAAGTCGCTCGGCTTATTCCCAACATTTTTGCAGCTTTATCTTTGCATCCGGAATTGCCAGCGAACTCGTCAAGAGCTTTAATAATTGCTTCTTTTTCCAATGAATGTAAACTATGAAGATTGCTATTGGCGTATTTCGCATCAACAGCCTCAGGTAAATTATTAGCAATCAATTCTGCCATTTTAGTAATAAACTGAGACATCCATTCAACATTATCAAATAACCTTTGTGCTTGAATCAAGTCGAAACTTACAAGCCCAATAACTCCAACTGGTACACCCTCTAACAATATCGGTGACGCCATTTCGCCAATTTCAGAACAATTTCCCTTTCTTGGGCAGGGTTGGCAAAGCTCATGATAACCAGGGTCTTTAATAATAACTCTATTCCCTGTTTTCAAAACATGCTGATAAACAAAGCCATCTAACATTACCGATCCACAGTGATCTTTATACTGACCCGTGCCGGCGATTCTGACAAGATCACTATCGGCAATTTCCACCTCTATTTTTAATACATCTGCTATCGCTTCTGCTGTTATTTGAGCCAGATTTTGAATTTTTTGCAAAGAACTCATCATTCACCTCAAAATTTAATCAAAACTCTTATTCTAACCATTAATTTTTAAAATTTAATTTTGTAGCAATGAGTTTATTATACTAAATTATTTATTATAATACAATTTGCTTGGTACTTTCTATTTTTGCCGACAATAATTTTCAGCTCTACGCTCATTTTATAAACGCTAAAATAAAAGTTAACCATTTAGGGTGAAAATTCTCAGATAATATTGAGCCACTTTTAAATACGCTCTTTATATTTTTGTGATCTTATTTTAAATATAAAAAAGTACATAATAGTAAAAAAGCCGGCCAAGATGATTATATTCATCCAAACCGGCTCGTTTTCATTTTATTCAATTTTGCATTCAACATCAGTTCCATTGACCTGTCCCCAAAAACTGTCCAATGAAATGTTAGTATTCACCAGAAATTTTCAAGGCGTATTCTTCTGGAGTCAAATGGCCGCGAGAAGAATGTGGCCGAATTTTATTATAAGATTGTCGCAATTCTTCAATTATTTTACTTGCTTCAGTTAAATTCTTGAACAATGCAGGTTGAGACATTCGTCGATGAATTTCCCATTGAAACTTTCTATTCTTTTACCCCATGACAAACAAAAAAAAGCCCCCAAACCGAAGTCTAGGGGAACATAAAACGCATATTGAAATTATTTCGTAAACCCGCAAACCCTTATGGTTTAAGACTATTTTCGTTCTATCAACGCAACACACTCAACATGTCATCTGATAGAAACAGGATACAAATATGCGAAAATAGACGTTTCACGAGAAGGTTCGACCCCCTTGATGAATAAGGGGGACAAAACCATCTCTTGAAGATCGTTTGAGCAAATCTTCTTTGGCGACTGATGCAATCGTTGCTTGTAGAAGAATCGAAATCGTCATAATCCAGAGCGGCGAGTTCAGACCGCATGCTAACGTACCCTAAAACCTCATGAACTAATGTCCTTTCCTCATGCTGCCTTTTGCAGCACCAAGGTATGGGTGATTTTATCATGTATCCCCTGCTTGCGAGCATCACTGACAATCTTGAGGATTATCCATGCGCATCCCCCCAGCGTCAGCAAGCCTACCGGTCCGATCCACCCCGCGGGCCGCCCGGATACAAGGATAGCTAATAGAAAAAAAGAAATAATCAATGCCAATCCCGGCATACACGACAGCAGCACTTTAAAAAATCCACGGCAAACAGCTCTGCCAACCGTGATGCGCTGTCCTTGTTCATCGGTAACCACCAGACCCAGCGCTTTCTTTCCCGGCGTTCCCATCCATTTCGAGCTTTCAAATGCCGCAAAGTAGGTCCAGCTGGCAATAACAGACACAATAAGTTGAACAGACTGCGTGCCAATTCCCACAGCAGTCAATACCTGATACAGCAGGTAAATGGACGCACTCAAAATTCCATTATCAGCGATGAAAGCACCGAGGCGTATCCATAATCCACCGTACTGGGTCAGGCCAACATTTTCGGGGCTAGTTTGTACATCCATTGAAGCACTCCTCATTTCCTTAAAATTTGTTTCGCTTACTATTTTAATTATTGCATGCGTCGCAATTGACGATAGTAGACCTTCTCGCCATTTTGGTTTACGAGAGCCATCAGCAGGTCGCCAGCTTCAATACGGATTTCTTTTATATAAAACGCCTTGTCACAAATCACGATAACCCAATATTGTGAAATTCCTTCAAAACGTTCGACCCCCACCGGACGCAAAAAATTCGCCTGAACCGAAGTCTATGCGAATATAAAACGCATATTGAAATTATTTCGTAAACCCGCAAACCCTTATGGTTTAAGGCTTTTTCGCTCTATCAACGCAACGCACTCAACGTGCCTGTCCTGGGACAAAGTCCTCAAAAAAATACATGGATATAAAAAAACCGATTAAGAAGCTACCTCAATCGGTTATAAATATTAATACTAACTACTGTCATCAACACTTAATTAAAGAGTTTTCCAATTCGTAGGAAATCCCATCATCAAGAGAATATCATTTATATTCACTGTATTTATACTATTTTGAAGTTTATTAATTTCCTTATCTATCTGCTTAACTGTATCAGCAAATTCGCCTCTCGTGCTGTTAGGCAAAAACTCTTTTAAACAGATTAATAAGGCAAATAAATCATTATTTCCATAAATAGGCTTCCCATTAGCTACTGGAATAGCTAGCCGACGATGAATTTGTCCGCAAACAATTTCAATGCTACCAAGCTTATAATTATAAAGTCGCTCATCATGTGCACAAACATTTCTGAATACCGACATAAGTTTAAGATAGCTTTTAAAAACATTTTCCTGAATGCCAAACTCGCTAGCTACAGCTTGTCTATCTTGAAGTTTTAGTATTCCAAAAAATTTGCTTATTTTCCCAAACTCCAAAACATTTACTAATACCCATAAGGGCACATAGCCGTAATCTTTCACATAATGAGTGACAGCGTTATGTTTTCCACTTTGTTCAGATATCTTTCGCTGGAATGTTGATATTACGTCCATCCTGGCTGATAAATCTCTATCGTTTCTATATGCATCAAAATTCACTAGCTTCAAATAGTTATCATGCCCATACTTCTCAGAAAACTTATATGCAATAACGGATTTAATTTGATTTTCTATCTTTAACAGCCTTTTAAGAAATATAAATCGCAGCGCTCTATCAAACTCATATAGTGCAAATATCTCATCAAACTCAGCTCCGGCTTTATAGGTTTCAGTCGCAGCTGTTCTATCTAAAAACAAATCTTTATATCCATTAACTACGTTGTAGTAATTTTCGGATTCAAGTATCTTTTTCGCACTTGATTTTACAATAAGACCTCGAGAGCGCAGAATCCTTAGTTGCGAATTATGCGACTTGAAAACTTTGTCAGCCATAAACTCTCTCCTAAAAAATAAAAATGGCCCTGGCTCTCGAAGAACACCAGGGCACTGATCAGCTATAATAAGATTTTACACTAATATTATAACACACTACTCTATAAAGTCAACCGGCATTATTGCGTGTTTATAATAGTAAATACAATCTCGTTTAAACTATTAACATCGATTACCCTTATTTGTAAAAATTATATCAATAACTAATGACAAAATCAAGTATTTCATGGCAAAGACTACTTCTTATTGCTAACACGTCAATTAGGTGCTAATTCAAACCAAAATCTCCTTAACCTCAATTCCCGTTTTAAAAACGAACACTGCCTCCACAATCTCCTTCACGCTTACTTTCTCAATAAGCCTACGAAAAATATCTCCATCAAAATGTTCAAGCGGCGTATCCTTGTCTTGTATAAAATTTCGTAGCTCATCAATTCGATTAACTCTAATCACTTTTTTTGTCTCTTCTAAGAGCATTATTTTTCGCAATCCCCTAAACCGCTCGATCTCCGCGGATAGTTGGCTATACTCTTCGTCATATGCTCCAGTATCAAGTCCTGTCTTTGCATTTAATCGAACCAGACTCATTATTTCTTGCTGAAGCTCGGTTAGTCGTTCGTTTATCTGTTCTTTGGTAAATTCGCACTCAACGACAGCAATGCTTTCATAAATATTGTCAAAGAGTCTATCCAAGAAAACCGATTTATTCCCTACTACCTGGTTAATAGCCCTTATGAAGGCTTGTTCAAGCTTACGCTCGACTACCGCTTTTTGTGGGCAAGCCCCTACACCATTCATTCTATGATTAGCACAAATCCAGACGCCTTTCTTGTATTTTCCTACGCCCCAAATCTGCCGATTAAACTTGGCGCCACAAATGCTGCAATATAACTTTCCTGAAAACGGATATTTGCTAGAGTATTCGCTTTTACCTGTTTTAGAATACCCCCTCAAGCTATTTCTTCTGGCAAATTCTGCTTGAACTGCTGCAAAATCTTCTTTAGTTATAATCCCTTCATGACTATTCTCAACATAATACTTGGGAACATAGCCATCATTACGTACCCTCTTTTTGTTCAAAAAATCGATTGTATACGATTTTTGCAGCAAGGCATCTCCCGTGTACTTTTCATTCTTCAGAATTTGATACACATTACTATCATGCCATTTTAAATGGTCTGCTCCATTTTTTACACCATCCTTCTCTAATCCCTTGATAATACTTATTGCGCTCTTACCCTCAAGGAATTCTCTATATATCCGTCTCACCACCTCAGCTTGCTCGGGTACAATTATAAGATTGCCATTTTCGTCTTTTGTATATCCCAGAAACCACTTATGATTAACCCATACTTTCCCTTCTTGGAAGCGATATACGATACCCATGCGAGTAATTTTTGATAAATTCGAACTCTCTTCCTGCGCTAAGGACGACATAATACTTATCAGTAAATCACCCCGGCCATCCAAAGTATTTATATTTTCTTTCTCGAAAAAAATGGCAATATTTTTCTCTTTAAGCTGCCTTACATATTTTAAGCAATCTAGTGTATTACGGGCAAAACGACTGATTGACTTAGTCATTATCATATCAATCTTACCCGACATACAATCATCAATCATTTTATTAAATTCAATCCTCTTTTTGGTATTAGTGCCACTGATACCTTCATCAGCATAAATACCCACAAATTCCCATGCTGTATTGTTAGCAATCAAATTTGAATAAAATTTAATCTGCGCTTCTAGCGAACTTAACTGATCTTCATTGTCCGTTGAAACCCTACAATAAGCGCACACCCTGGTTTTTGCTGTTAATTTAAGGCCTCTAAGTTCTTTTATCTGCTTTGCAGGTATAATTTCTATTTTCTTTTGCATTTTTCACCAGTCCTCTCATCGGCGGATATTTTTGGCATATCTCAATGCCATTTTTAAGCACTAATTTTATCTCACCTGGTTGGCAAGCTATTATCTTTGCAAATATCTCCTTGAAACGATTAATATCCATTTTTGTCATTTTTATTGGGAACTTGTCAAAATGCTTCTTTATCTTTTCGGTTTCATAGTCCGTCAAATCTAGCGGAGCAATATTCCATTCATCTTTCATTCGCCTGTTGATTAGCACATTTAAGTCGTCCTCTAATTCACGCATTCTATCTTCCTCAGCATCCTTTAACTGATCAATAGTTTCGTGAATAAGCATTTCCAACGCTTTATCCGAATTATGAAAACGAGTTTTTGTTCTAGTTGAAATTTTTTCTACAATATGCTCTTTTAGAACCTTGTTGTAAGCTCCAACGCAAACTACTTCAAGCACTTCTTCATATATATTTCCGCTAGAGTTGCACTTACCTTCATTTTTTAAATGATGGTTTCTGCAACGCCAGCTTGCTTTTCTTGAAATGCTGTCCTTACGCTGAATTCCTCTAATATAATTGCTGCCACAGCTGCCACATATTATAAAACCAGAAAAAGGATATTTTCTATTGTGATTGCAACTTTCGTGAATTGTTGCAATCACTTTTTCCTTTTCTTTTTTACGAATATCTTGGGCAGCGCCAAATATTTCTTGTGTAATAATCGCTGGATATTTTTCATTTCCAAGATATCTTTCGTCTTCTAATATTCTTGAAACCATGCTGTATTGCCAGGCGCATGAATCTCCGCGAGGACGTAGTATATTGTGATTAATTAAATACCATGTGACAGCATAACGATTCATACCGCCTATATATTTTTCATAAATTAGCTGAACAACCGCTGCTCGCTCTTTATGAATCTCTTTTTTACCTAAATAATTCAGCTTGTAACCATATGGATACAGAGGAATTGTTACCATATTTATCACCTCATATCTTATCTTCCCCATACCGTAATGTGTATTTTTCTTCTAGTTCCATGCCGTTTTTTAGCAAAAATACAATTAGTTCTCGTTCTTTAACTACAATCTTATCTACTATAGTTTCAAAAAGTTCCGCGTCAAAACTCTCTATGGGGTTTTCTACTCTCCCAAAAAGCAATATTAATTCGTCTGTTTGTTTTACACGCTCGTCTTGTCCTTCTATTTGTTGGATAATCTCGTTCCGGTCAGTTCTTAGGCTACTAAGTTTATTTATTAATTTTTCATGTTCAATTCTTAAGACCGTCTTATCTGCAGTCCCCTTTTCATACAGCTGAAGCAACACATGCTCCTGTTTTAACAAACCATCTATTTCTTCATTAATATCCTCAAGTTTGTCACCGCCTATTTTGGCACGATTAACCATTCTAAGTGTTTCTGAAAAGCTCGTTAAAAGATGCCTATTCATGAATAACTTATTAAAAACTCGGACAAACAGCTTCTCTAGCGTATTGTTTTTTATTGCTCCCATACTACATGTAGTTACTCTCCGCTCAATATAATTTGCGCATGCCCAGAACTCTTGTCTAGCGTTGCTCGAGCAGTTATGAATTTGATGTCTGAAACCTCGGCCACAACTGCCACACACTATTTTGTGGCTAAACGGATATCTGTTTTTATATTTCCACGTCATCTCTGGATTGTTACCTTTACTACGTGCACGTTCAGAAAGAAGTTCTTGAACTAAATTAAACTTTTCTCTTTCAATAATTGCCGGATGATTGTCCTTTATATAATACATAGGTGCCTCGCCCTTGTTTGGCTTTCTCTTAAAAGTGATATTGTTAGCTGTTACTGTCTTTTGCAAAACAGCATCACCGACATATTTTTCATTTCGAAGCATCCTTAATATTACTGATGGCTGCCATCTGGTGCCACCTGACACATTTTTAATTCCATCTACTTCTAAGTCTCTGGCAATGAGTGTTACTCCCTTGCCAGATATGCTTTCATCAAATACTCTTCTAACAATAATTGCCTGTTCTTCATTAATAACAAGCCCGCCTTTGCCGTCTCTGTCATAACCCATAAAACGTTCTGTTACCAGCTGCAGTTTCCCTTGCCTAAATCTTTTCTGATTAGACCAACGGATATTCTGTGACATTGATGACAGCTCTTCTTCAGCAATTGAACTTAAAATCGTAAGGATTAATTCGCTTTCTGCACTTAATGTATTAATATTTTCCTTTTCAAAAATCACCCCAACGCCCCATTCTTTTAGTAGTCGAACGGTTTCAATACAATCAGCTGTATTCCTAGCAAAGCGGCTGATAGATTTTGTAATTACAAGATCTATTTTGTGATTTTCGGCAGCTTTAATCATTCGTAGAAATTCTATTCGATTTTTCTTGCTCTTGCCTGATATTCCTTCATCTGCATAAATACCGATCAATTTCCAATCCGGATTACTTTCAATCATAGAGCTATAATGACGGATCTGGGCATCGAAAGAGCTTTGCTGTTCATCATGCATAGTACTGACTCTACAATAAGCACAAACTCGCAGTTTACTTATTCTTTTTCCTGTTTCATCAAAACCTTGTACTGCTTTAATTGTTGTTACTTTCTTCATACTTTGCTCCTTCTTAATCCTTTCTTTAGAGGAATGAGGGAATATATTATTTATAAAAAAATATTACCCACCTCGTTAATTTTAAAGGTAGGTAATATTAGCTCTAAAGGGCTTTAATATCAAGGCATTTATTTACTGCTTCACTAATAAATGTTTGTTTATTCCTCTTGTCTATTTTTTCATGTTCTTTTTTTGTAATCAGGCCTTTTTGAAGCATGCTCTTAATAATCTGGCTGGCTACTTCATATTCGTTTGATAATACTGGCTGTACTAACATCAGCAAATTCTCCTTTAGTTTTTATTATCCATAACTAAAATCGCCACACATGCCTGACCTCCCAGCCAGAGGTTTTTATTTTTCCCCTCACCAAATCTTCAGGCACTAGGTGCACTTCCGCAGCTACTGCTTTATTCGGAGCATAGTTTTTTTGTACCCCAACCGGAACATAGACATCACCTTTATGGCCTCCTACCCCTGCGGAAAGTTCCCAGGCTTTGTCCAGATTAATCTTTAATACATCAACCTTATATTCGTTGTCATTTTTCACCACAGCTGTGCGGTCTGCTTTTTCTAGCGCTTCAGGTGGCAGCGTAACATCATATTTATTGATTCTATCCGCCACCTGTTCAGTTGCAACCTCCAGAGAAGGCGCCTTTACGGTAAAACTGGCAGCAGGCGATTTAACTTTCAGTTCTTCATATGCCTCTTGCAGTTCTTTAGCGTTCATTTGTGAGATGTGAAGGTCTTTGCCAAGCTCCTGCGCCTGCTCCAGCTGTTTCGTCTGCAGCACTACTGCCTGTTGGTATTTTTCTTCCATCTGTTTTGCATGCTGCCAAAAAAGGTAAAATGCTCCGATAATTAACAAGCAAAACATAAGCATTGTTACAAGCAATTTGTTTTTCTCAAAAATATTTCGCCACGTTTCGAACATTAATATCACCCCTCCAGAGATGAGAAATAATTGTTCACCCCTCGTGCAATTGCTCTTGCATAGCTCTCCTGCCATGTAACATCCGCTAATAACAAGGCCTCCTCAGCATTTGAAATAAATGCCGCCTCAATAAGGCATGCCGGTGCTTCGGTATGAATCAATACAAAAAAGCGTGACTCTTTATCGGGATCACCATCAGAATAATCAGTTCTTCCTGTTCTATCTGGAAACTCCTCAGCAATTTCCCCATATATACACGTTGCCAGCCTATCGCCTAAAGTATCACCAGGAGAAGTCCAAATCTCATAGCCTTTTGCGCTTTCGTTTACTGCGCTATTGCAATGTAAGGAAATAAAAATATCTGCGCCCCAGCCGTTTGCCAGAGCTGTCCGATAGCTTAGGTCGTCCGTTGCCTCTTCCTTCCAATCATTTCTGGTTAATTTTACTTCATATCCAGATTCCGTAAGCTGATTTCCCAATAGTTTAGATATCATTAATACAACATCTGCCTCTTGTAATCCACTTTCTTTATTCACCGCACCTGGGTCGATACTTCTACCAGCGTGACCTGGATCAATTATGATCTTCATTACTCCGCCTCCTTCACCCATTGGACACTTTCTATCCCTTTTTCTCAGTATTAAGAGATTGTTTTTCTTCTCGTAGTTGCACCAGCCTATCCCGAATAAAAACAGGAATGTATTCCCCATACCCCATACGATCTAAATTTTCAATTATGCTTAATCCTTCATTACCCATATAAGCAAAAATAACCATAGACCTGCAGGTATTAATACCAAATATACTAACGTCTATCCAGTGTGCCATAATAACTATCAATAACATAACGACTTTTCGTTTTATGCCATCAAAACCTTTTTTGCTGTCCAGAGTTGCTGTCTTCCACGCAGCAATTAAACCAGTAAAATAATCAAGTACAACAAAGACGAGAAGTCCCATGGTGAGTTTATCGACACCACCGATAAGAAAGGAAAAAGCTGCGCCAACGGCTGAAAATACAGCCATGATACGCAGCTCTGTTTGTGTGTATTCAATCATTTACAATCCTCCTTTTCATACCAGCCCATATCCACTTAGGGCGGCCTTGAGCATACGCAGGTCATCAGCTAAAATCTCACATTTGTCTCTGAGCGCCTGGCACTCTGCCTGTGTTGGCGTAGCGGAAAACGTCAAAGACGCAAACTCTCCGTCCTCGTTCGCTAGCGAAACCGAGGTTTTATTTATTGGCGAAGCACCAAAAAAACCTATTTTTTCGGCAACTGCAACTTCGTTAACCCAAGTTGCAGTTTTATATACCATGGCTTCTGCCGTAGCTTTATTCCAGACACGCATACCTTCAAAAGGTGCATAGAAAGTCCAGGTACCACCAATAAAATATGCGAGTTGCCTGTCTTTACCAGCCCAAATGCCTGTTGCTGCTGTAGCTACTACGTACAAATCCCCCTCGTTACCAGCTGGTGGCGTAATAAGCTCCATGCTCTCAACAGTTGTTTGAATGAAAGCATCTAGCCTTTGTAGCGCCATGTTATGGGTAATTTCTTTCTGCGCCTGTCCTGAAACCAAGTTGGGCATATTTAACCTTGCTGTATTGCTCATACAATAGCCTCCCGTCCAATCCCTCTTCCTCTTTTGTCATTTACTTGGTAAACCTTGATGCGTATAGCATCTTTGACTGAGCCTAATGCTGACAATTGATCAGCCGCTGAATACTCCAATGCTGGTGTTGATGTGACAAAAGTCTGCGCGACTATTCCATTATCATCATAGATATCAATCTCGTACTGCTCGTAGCTTTCAACCAGTGGCACTTCTTTTTTATCCAACCACTCATGATTTTCCCTGGCTCTACGCACCCATGTTATGTTTAGATTTCCTTCGCCGTCTCTTGTTGCTGTAATATGACATGGTGACCAACATTGCGCGATGCGGCCTGTGCTAGTATGCGTAACGTTAACATAAGCAGCATCCAAAATTTCTACTGTTTGAGGGCCATATTTATAATTTCTCGGTTCATCCCAATCATCTGCCGTTTCTACAAGTAAACCAATTTCATCAGAAGCTAAAAGTACAAAACGCTCACCAGCTATGTGGGTTTCTAAACCATCTTCCGTACTCAGTTTTCCTCTTAACAACCCGGACAACTCATAAACCTGCGCTGCCACCAAGATGGCAGTTTGAAACTGAATTATTTCATTTCCTACTAACGCAGCATTGTAACCGTTTAATACAGCTGCTTCAGTCCTGCTTTCCAATTCCCCGCATATAAGCTCAACAGTTAGCACATTCTTAAAGTCCCAAACCTCTGTGGGTCCACTTGGCAGAGCATTCACCGCAGTTCCGATAGTACCTCTTGCATCTAATTGCTGAACCAAGCTGTAGGACTCGCCTCCGTCTACAGTTTTATACAACGCTGTTCCATAGTATAAGGTGCTTCCACCCGCTATATATTCACCGTAATTGCCTGAAGTATCAGTAGGAAGTCTAGGCAAGTCCATAATATGAAAAACATAGGGTCCCGGTGTCTTTGGTTCAGAAGGCAAAACTTCTGCATCTGCTGTTCGTGATCCAAAAACGAGAGAAGCATTTACAGTTTCTGAGCTTTCAACTTGCATTAAGCCTGGTTGTCCAAACGATGTTTTTGTCACTTGTAACAATCTTTTTCTTGCACCTGTATTCATCAATAACAAAGTTCCAGGAGCTAAAAAAGCCCACCACAACGACAATTTGAATGATACTGAATTACGCTCTGCCCAAAGCTCATACAACTTTGTTTCTGCTAAAGTTTTGGCCTCTGCATCTGTCAGGATCGGCGTCAAAGTATATGAAACCTCTCCGGTACTACGCGTAACAACTCTATTGGCCGACATAGAACCTTGATTATAATCCTTGTCCAATGAAGTGTAGGAAAGCGTAACCGTTTTAGGCAACTCCAGTTCATGCTTACGCACTATTTGGTACAGTTCCTTTGTTGAGTC